>DCAW01000191.1 GCA_002313895.1 Dehalococcoidia bacterium UBA1123 | reverse complement strand
CGTTGGGGCGGGTTTGAAACCCGCCTCTAGCGAATTGAGTTTTGTTACACTACGGTCTCGCCGCGCTCCTGTTCGATCAGCACGCGGCGTAGAATCTTGCCAGAGGCGTTTTTTGGTATCGCGTCAATAAACTCGACCTCGCGGATGTGCTTGAATGTTGCGACCTTGCCAGCGACGAATGCCATCACGTCGGCGTCCGATACCTCAGAATCAGGGCTGCGAACGACGAACGCCTTGGGAATCTCGCCGGACTCATCATCGAGCTTGCCGATCACCGCGGCATCCGAAATTCCGGGATGCTCCAGCAAGACGCCCTCAAGCTCCGCTGGCGGGACCTGGAAGCCTTTGTACTTGATGAGTTCCTTCTTGCGATCCAGCACATAGACGTATCGGTCGGAATCCATGCGGACAATGTCGCCGGTGTGGAGCCAGCCGTCCTCGGTCAAAGTGTCGGCGGTCGCCTGGGCGTTGTTGTAGTAGCCCTTCATGACCTGCGGGCCGCGCAGCATCAGTTCCCCGATCTCGTCCACGCCAACCTCTTTTGTGTCGTCCTCAAGGTCAACGACTTTCTGCTCTGTGTCTGGCACAGCCGTGCCGATGGAACCCATGCGCTGCATGTCAGGCTCCATGAAGTCGGCGTTGGTCAGGGGGGACGCTTCCGTCATCCCGTAGCCCTGAATTATCGAGAATCCGACTTTGTCCTGAATTCGTCCCTGAAGGTCTGCCGACAACGGCGCGGCGCCGATGAACCCTACCCGGAGAGCGGACAGGTCATAGTGGGCAACGCCGGGGTACTGAGACAGTCCCAACCCAACAGGAGGCGCCGTGAACAGCATGGTGACCTTGTGGTTCGACATCAACTTGAGAAATTCCTCAATGTCGAATCGCCCCATCATGATCTGGGTCGCTCCGGCCCCAATGCTGCCGTTCATCAGGATTTCCATGCCATAAATGTGAAACAACGGCAGGTGAACCAGGATCACGTCATCTTGGCGAATCACTCCTTGTTCGCTGCGGTCGTTGAGCTGTCGGACGTTGGAAGTAAGGTTGTGGTGAGTAAGCATGACCCCCTTGGAAAGTCCTGTCGTGCCAGAGGAGTATGGCAGAGCGACCAAGTCCTCTTTGGGGTTGACCGTCACTGACGGGATTGCTGATGGCGCGGACTCGATGAGGCCCCAGAATGTGCCAGCGTTGTTGGATTCGGGTTCGATTACGATGCGCTTGGTGACGCCCTTCGCCATGTCCTGGGCAGCGTCTGCCATTTCGACGAGGGCCTGGTGGACGATGAGCGTCTGCGCGGCGCTGTCGTTCAACTGGTGGGCGATCTCTCGCTCTCGGTATCCTGAGTTTATGGTTGTGGCAACGGCGCCAACCTTTATGATGCCGTAAAACGCGATGACAAACTCCACACAGTTTGGAGCCAGCAGGCCGATATGGTCGCCCTTGGACACGCCCTCGGCGGCGAGGGCTGACGCGAACTTGTCGCTGAGGTCGTCCAATTCTCGGAAGGTGAACGTTCGGTCCCCGTCGATCACTGCGGTCTTGGAGCCGTCGCGTTGGACGGCGCGCTTGAGCATGTCCTGCAACGGGTAGGACTCATAAGGCGCGAGAGATGGTCTGGTCGGGCTTAACGTTGACATATCGTTGCCTCCGGGTAATTTGCTGAGGGATTAAACAACAAAATCCTTCACCTGAGGTAGAGGGTTATCTGTGCGTGGGGGAACTCCAACTGAAGCGTCGCTTGGCGGTTGCGCTCCAATGATAACGAGTATGCGGTTGTGTCGAGGTCGCCGTTAGTGAGACGGTGAGGGCACTCCTGGCGCCGCTCCTCTTCAGGGCAAAGATGAAGGTCGAGCCGCGTGTCCCAAAATCCTGCCGTCTTCATCGGGAAGTACAGAGATTCTGCGACGTTGCGCAGGTCGGCCATCGTCTCGCTTGCCCGGAAGGGAGCGTTTGGGTCGATGTTTACGGTTACGATTTCCATATCAATTCAGTGTCTATGAAGATTGAGAATTGTGATCAAAATGGTCCCAACCGCCCGTGGCGACAGAGATCGGGCTGTCAGAATCGTCAACGACAATCACCCCTGTGGACGCTGGGTGTATCTCTCCCACGATTGAGATGGGCGCATCCACCGCTCTGACGGCAATGTCCATAATCTCGGCAGGCGCGGTGAACAAAAGCTCGTAATCTTCTCCGCCTCCCAATGCCAAAGCAAGCCAATCGTCAGGAAATGCGGAGCGAAGTGTCGCGTCTGCCGGCACGTCCGACGCTCGGATGATGGCTCCAACTCGGCTCTCTTTGCACAACTTTCCGAGATCGTCCAGCAACCCGTCGCTAATGTCCATCGCCGACTTAACGCCAGCACGGGCCAGTGCGATGCCCTCGGAAACTTTGGGATATGGATGGAAGTGCGCCCGATTGAGGTGGGCAGAATCTTCCTTTTTTAGGTCAGAAGACCTGTTGTCCCCAAGAGCCAGCCTGAGACCGCCACCAGAACAACCAAGCGGGCCGGTGACCGCAATCAGGTCTCCGGGTTTTGCTTTATCTCGACGCAGAAGATGGGCCTTCTCGCCAATCGTCACCGACTGCCCCTCCAGGGCCACTGTGACGAAGAACACCGGAGATTTCACCACGTCGCCGCCAGCGATCAGGCCTCCAGAGTATTCGAGCGCGTCCATCATTCCGGCGTACATCTCCACGAGGCCGTTCACGGGCAAGTCACGCCTAAGTCCGAGGGTGACCAACGCGAAAGTGGGACGACAGCCCATCGCGCCAACGTCGCTGGTGTTAGTGGAAATCGCTTTCCACCCCAGATTTCGCCATCCGATCTGGTCGATGAAGAAATGACTGCCCTCGACCATCGTGTCTGTGGTCGCCACCGTCAACCCTGATCCCGTAGACCAGACAGCCGCGTCGTCGCCAATCCCCAGTGCGAGTTTCGATCCCTGAGCTTCGAGAGCTGACGCCAATGAATTGTTTCTGGTTTCGATGGACTTCGCCAGACGGTCTATCAAGGCGAACTCCCCCAAATCTCCAACTAACATGGGCAGATTATACGCACGCCCAGTCTCCGGCACAATCTTTTGTTCCGCGAGATGAGGAGCCTCATGTCGATCAGTCTGTTTCGGTGGCGAATAATATCGCAGAGCCGATTTCCAATCCCACACGGATGGGTTAACATATCACCAGTGCCCCCTTCGACAGTCCGTAAAGGAGACGACATGCGATTCACCGATATTCTGTACGCAAAAGCCGATAACATCGCCCGCATCACAATCAACCGACCTGAGGTCTATAACGCTATCAGGGGCAAAACGACCGACGAAATGGTTGTTGCCCTCCAAGACGCAGCCGAAGATGAATCTATGCGAGTGGTCGTTATCGCTGGCTCAGGCCCCAACGCTTTCTGCTCCGGTAGAGACCAGGCCGAGGACCGTTCCAGTCCTGAGTATTCAGGCGAAAGCGAAGCTGATTTCACCGATCTTATCCGTCAGATGCCAAAACCCGTGATCGCGATGGTCGATGGATTCGCCATCGGATCAGGGAACATTCTGGCCTACACTTGCGACTTCACTGTTGCCTCCACGCGTTCGACCTTCGGCCAAACCGGGCCTCGGGTCGGAAGCCCCGCCGCCGGATTTGGAGTCGGATACCTCGCCACCGTTATTGGGCAGAAGAAGGCGCGGGAGATGTGGATGCTAACCCAGCGGTACACAGGCCAACAGGCGGCGGACATGGGACTGGCAAACTCGGTCGTTCCCCACGATCAGCTCGAGGCCGAGGTGCTGAGATACTGCAATATTATCAAGAACAACAGCCCGGTCATTCTCCAGTTGGAGAAGATCACGTTCAACGAGAACACTGAGTACATGGAGAAAATCCCGAGTCCTACTACGCGGTACGCTCCGAACTATATTGAGACAGATGAGGCAGAGGAACGGCGTCTCGCGTTCATTGAGCGGAGGCCGATCAACCCCGACAAGAACCTGCCGACGATCAAGCGATAGCAGATTATTCGGTCTACCTGAAACCTGACCACCTGACACCTGAGGACCTGACAATATGGCAAACGACGAGCTCAACATAACGATAAACCTGCCGTTTCCGACGGCGGGCGTGAACTTCAACATCAAAATGAACTCTGCCGATGGATCGTCGGGGACGTTCAGCTTGAACGTTTCGAATCTTGCGACCGGAGATGCCGTGCCGTTTACTGTGGAATCGTCTCCGGCGTTGGCAGATTGGGTCAGAGGTTATTCCCGGTGGCTGTATCGGGCCAGGGTGTCTGCTAGCCACGACGCAGACTCGATCACCGGCACGATTATCGAAGGCACCACGCCTGAACAGGCTCTTGAAGGCATGCAGGAAGCGTGCGATATGATCCGCCAGAGGTTCGGGGTTTACGAGGAATCGGTCTTGGAGCAGTGATCGGAGCCCGACTGTTTTAGACGCGCAGCGTCGCCGATCTTGGCATTGACGATGCTGAGAACGTGCCCGAACTAACGGACACCTGAGAAGGAGGAATCCCTATGAACTCTGGTGCGAGGCGCCGAAGTCCATTCGGGACATCTTCAAAATAAACTTCTGTTCAATTCTCTAAACTTCGTCAGATATGATTCCTGAGGGTTCGTTCTTGCCACCGAACCGGCGGCGATGCTCCCTCAGCGTTCAATTGTCCATTATGACGCCCAGGCCCGCCGATTCAGCCCGTTCGGCGGCCTCTTCGTTGACCACGCCGTCCTGCATCCAGACGTACTTTGCGCCTATTTCGATGGCGTCATCTACTATCGGTCCGACAAGGGAAGACCTGCGGAACACGTCCACCATGTCCACCGGCTCTGGTATGGATTTCAGGTCGGGGTAGCACTTCTCGCCCAGCACGTTGTCCAACTGAGGGTTCACCGGAATGACCCGATAACCCTGCTCCTGAAGATACTTGGCGACATAGTGACTAGGCCGTTCTGGGCGAGGCGATAATCCCACTACGGCAATTGTTTTGGAGCCCGTTAATTGAGTGACAATCTGGTCCTGGCTGTACATAAACCCTCCTAAATTGAGTTGGTCATGGCACCACATAGTGGTCATGAGAATCCTCGACCGAACCGGGACTGGCGAATTGAGTGGCTCGGATGCTGATTGCGCGCTTAGCACACAGGCCCCGCCAACACCGAAGGCGCGACCTTCCGAGACAACCATTGGCCGTCCGTTGAGCTGCCTTTCAGCACGCCGTTGTCGACGATTACGTTGCCCCTCAGGATTGTGGTGACAGGGTAGCCCTGGCACTCGAATCCCTCCCAAATTGAGTAATCCGAATCGGCGTGCAGGTCGTCGAGGGTTATTGTTTTGTTCATTCCTGGGTCGAAAATGGCGATGTCGGCGTCGCTTCCAGCGGCGATCGCGCCTTTTTGGGGATACATGCCCAGTATCTTGGCGGCGTTTGTCGACGTGATGTCCACAAACCGCTCAAGCGAAATTCGCCCGGAGGACACGAACTTGGTATAAACAACAGGCATCCGCGTCTCGATTCCGTTGTGGCCTCCGCACACCGTTTCGATAGTGTTGCCTGACAGCTTGACGTCTTTGTAGGTGGTGTACTCGTCGGTCGCTGTCGTGCTGAGGGTCCCGTTTACCAGGGCTTCCTGAAGGCCGTCACGGTCAGAGGCGTGCTTTATGGCCGGATAGGTGTGGATGGACGTTCCCTCCGGCTCGCGATAGTGGTCGTGGGTGAAGTGCAGATAGTTGTGGAGCGTCTCGCCATAAACCGGCAACTGCTTGGCTCGTGCGTCGGCGATGGCGTAGGCCCCTTCCTTGGCGGTGGTGTGGACGAAGTAGATGCCGGTCTCGGTATGCTCGGACAGGCGTGTTATCTTCCTGAACGCTATGTCCTCGGATATGTTGTTGTGGGCCAGGTGGAGGTTGTAACCTTGGTCACGGCCCTCGCGGACGAGTTTGGCCTCCATGTATTTCACCATATCGTCATCCTCGGCGTGGACGGCCATGATTCCGCCGTTCTTCCCCACCTCCTCGAATATCGCCCACAGGTGACCGAATGGGACTTTTGACCCGAAGGTTGTGAATATCTTGAAGCTGGCGACCCCTGATTCGATGGCCTCGCCAATCTCGCCAATTGTGTGAGGCGGAACCTCTCCGGCCAGGGTGAAGTGGAAGGCGAAGTCGGTATAGGAGTGACCGGCGAATACACTGCGCCGAGCGTCGAGACGGGTCATGATCGAGTTTTCCGACTGGTCGCCATCCTCTGTGCCCTCCATGCCGCCGGCGAAATCAATGAATGTCGTGACGCCACCGTGGGCCGCCGCTCGGCTGGCGGCTTCTGGAGATTGGGTCATGACATCAGGACGTCCGGCCCAAGCCTCGGAGACTCGGCTGGCGATGTGGGTGTGCGGCTCGATGCCTCCGGGAAATACATACTTGCCCGATGCGTCGATGCTAGCGCCAGCCTCCTCAGAGATGGCTCCCCGTGCTGCAACCATCACGATCTTCTCTCCCTGGATTCCTACGTCGAACTCCCCTGACCCGCTGGGAGTGACAACCGTTCCACCACGTATGACCAGATCCAACATGAGCCTTCTCCCTGCATATTTTCGGCACGAAATTGTTGCCCGTTTGATGAGCAACACTTTATCACGTTGAGGAGGTAGGTGGTCTGGTGAAGGCTATGCCCGGAAAAATCACAGAAGTTGATGTGTTGCATGGGTAGCGCTAATGTGTGACTTGCCCTGAAGATGAACATTCTTCAGACATCAATATCAGAAATGCCCGGTGGGGAAAACTAACCCGCCGGCACCGAGGAGGAAAACGTGACAATGGAATTTGTTAGCAACGAAGAGATCGTCCAGGAAGCAAGAAAAAAGCTGATGCAGGGCGCCTGGGACTACCTGGTGGGAGCGTCCGAGTCCGAGACGTCCATGCGGCGCAACCGTTTGGCTTTCGACCGGGTGGCGTTCCGACCGCGGGTGCTGAGGGACACTACCAGTATCGACACCTCGACGAGTTTCCTTGGTCATAATCTGAGCATGCCCCTTCTGTTGGCTCCCATCGGTTCGCTACAGACATTCAATCCCGAAGCTGGGGCGGCGTCGACCAGAGCAGCCGCCGAGTTCGGCGTCATGCACGTTGTCAGCTCCGTCACCGAGCCTAGTCTGGAAGAAACGATGGCGGCTGCGGATCATCCGAAGACCTACCAGTTATATATCCGAGGTGACTGGGATTGGATTGTTGAGATGATCGGACGCGTAAAAGAGGCGGGATACGCGGCGCTGTGCATCACGGTGGACACTGCCCATTACAGCCGCAGGGAGCGCCCACTGTTGACACGTTACGCGCCGTTCACGAGACGATCCCCCGTTGATCCGTCCCACCAAGCATCGGTCACATGGGACACAATCGACAGAATCAAAGACCTGGCTGGACTGCCGTTCATGCTAAAGGGCATCGCCACAGGCGAGGACGCGGCTATTGCGGTAGAACATGGAGTAGACGTGGTATGGGTATCCAACCACGGAGGCCGCCAGCTTGACCACAGCGAGGGCACGATGGACATGCTCAAGCAGGTGGTGGATGCGGTTGAAGGCAAGGCCACGGTGGTTCTTGACGGCGGAGTCCAGCGAGGCAGCGACATCGCCAAGGCGGTGGCCCTGGGCGCAACTGCCGTGGCGATCGGGAAACTTCAGGGTTGGGGCCTTGCGGCAAACGGCGCCGAAGGCGTGAAACGAGTCCTCGAAATTCTGCAAGAAGAACTCGTGGTCGCAATGGCTCTTATGGGCGTAACCTCCATCGACCAGTTGTCGCCCGCATACGTCACGCAGGCCGAACCTGTAGCCGCGCCCCACGAGATGAGCGCGTGGGCCAATATGCCTGGCGACCGAATCATGTAACCATCGACGCTGACAGGTTTGCGCGCTCTTCGCGACTGTCACGCACTAGACCTCTGATCAATACTCGAAGCCATCAAAAATTCGATGGCTTCGAGGCTGGTTTATTTACGCTGTAGATGAACCGAAGAGCTACGTTGCCTGGAACAATTCGATCGCGTTGCCGGAAGGATCCTCAGCGAGAATCTGCTTCCTACCAACCCCGCTGACGATGTCGTTCCACAAGTTGACGCCCGCCTGTTTCATTGATGCGACCACGGCTTCGATGTCGTCAACCTCGAACACAAACCAATTCCATCCTCCCGGTTCCGGGACGTTGCCGTCAGGCATAGGTCGGGATGCCAACGCTTTGGGACCGGCGATCCACAGTGTTAGGTCCTCCTTCGCTATCATCGCGAATGCTGAGCCTGCCTGCATAACTGTTTCAAAACTTAGGTGTTCGATATAGAAGCTTATTGCGGCATCGACATCTTCCACGATATATCGCACTGCTGCTAAGTCAAGATTCCTTTCCTAGTCGTGTCTCTTGCGGACGTGCTATGGGAGAACAGTGTGTTTTTGTAGTGACCATCCTAATTAAGAACAAACGTACGAGTCAAGCGATATGGCGCCGTTCTGTTTTAAGGAAACCCAAAGATTCCGCGAGTTCTCGAACACTGTGTTGCGGTTGGCGCACGTGCAGGACGATTAAAGTTGAAACACCGTGTCAACGATATACCGCTCGA
>DCAW01000178.1:6502-6942 GCA_002313895.1 Dehalococcoidia bacterium UBA1123 | reverse complement strand
TGGGCTGTTGGATGAATAGCGCGAATGCCATTAAGTCTTATAAGGCTGTTGTGCGGTAGTTGGGGAAGGATATATCTATACACCCCTCCAATATCACCCTTGTTAAAGGACCCCAGCCAGCAAACGGGGAGCTAAGCGCATAATCGCCTCACGTGCCTTCTGCGGTGCCATCAGCGCTTTCCTTCAGGCACAAAATCGGAGATGGCCTGCCGATCTGTGATTACCCCTCCGCATCTATCCTCTGGGACTAGCGATACGAGATCAAGTTGACGCTGATTCTCGCTTAGGTGGCTGCTAGCTGGAGCGTACCGTCACCAATTCGGCGTTGTTTTGCTCGTGATGGAGTCAAGGAAGTTCGAAATCAGCGTCGCATTGGGGCAGGCTAAGTTCGGTTGAATAGTTCTCTAAAGCGCTCTGTGAACGGAAATTTGGCTTCGGTA
>DCAW01000178.1:0-6161 GCA_002313895.1 Dehalococcoidia bacterium UBA1123 | reverse complement strand
CAATAGGCTTTTAGCTGGTTTGGCCAATGCGTCAACGACATCCGATTTAGCTTTGAAACTGGCGGAGGGGACAGGATTCGAACCTGCGATACGCGTAAACGTATGCTTGTTTTCAAGACAAGTGCTTTCAACCACTCAGCCACCCCTCCGCAAGGTGTTTGTGTCGGTTGCTTAGCTGCTCTCTGTTCAGTGAGCCACGTGCGGCCAGCAACCGATTCAGGCAGTGTCATCGTCCGCCGCGGTTCTATCAGCGAACTGGTAAAAACGCCATATCTAATTCTACCGTAGCGTCGCCTTGCATGCTAGATACCAAGTCGGCCAGACGGCGTTCTCCTTGAATGGGGATGGTTGAAAAAAGCAATAGGAGATGTTGCCCTCTAGCTACGAATTTTTATCGAGTAGCCGTAACCATAGTTTCAATCACCTGAATGGAAGTCTCACAAATTAGAACATATGTATTTACTTCTCTGGCCTCTCGTGATATAATCGAAGCACGTTTCGCCGGCATTGAAGGCGCCCTGCAAGGTCCCTATCCCGGCGGCAAACTGGCCCTGTTTTGTCCCAATAAACAGCGGTTCCCCAGAGGTTAAGGAGACGCCCTGCATGATAAGGTGAGCTTGCCGTGAGACAGTGTGATTTGCCGAATGAATTGAATTTGATGAGGAACATCTCTGGAGCTGAAAATGGACAAGAAAAAACTAGAAGCCCTGGAAGTAGCAATAGGACAGATAGACCGCGAATTCGGCGGTGGCACGATTATGCGTCTGGGCGTGGATAGCGGGGCGTCTGCCGTGGCATCCATACCCACAGGGTCGCTAACCCTGGACCTGGCCCTGGGTATCGGCGGCATCCCCCAGGGACGGGTGATTGAGCTATTCGGAACTGAATCGTCGGGTAAATCAACCCTGGCCTATCACATGATGGCATCGGCTCAACAGCAGGACGGGGTTGCCGCCTACATCGACGCAGAACATGCCCTGGACCCCAGCTACGCAATCAAGTGCGGCCTTGACCTGGACAGCCTTCTGGTGTCCCAGCCCGACAGCGCCGAGCAGTGCCTGGAAATCTGCGAGTACCTGGTGCGAAGCAGCGCAGTCGACATCGTAGTTATTGACAGCGTTGCGGCGATGGTGCCCAAAGCAGAGATCGACGGCGACATGGGAGACACTCACGTCGGACTACAGGCGCGGCTCATGTCGCAGGCTCTTCGCAAGCTGACCGCCGCCATCGGGCGCTCGAACACCTCTGTCGTCTTCATCAACCAGATTCGCGAGAAGATCGGCGTCATCTGGGGCAGTCCCGAGACCACCCCCGGCGGGCGCGCTCTGAAGTTCTATAGCTCCGTTCGCCTGGACCTTCGCAGGATAGAGTCCGTCAAACTGCAGGGCGAGATCGTCGGCTCCAGGGTCAGGTGTAGAGTGGTCAAGAACAAGGTCGCTCCTCCCTTCCGAGTCGCCGAGTTCGACATCATGTTCGATCAGGGCATCAGCAAAGAGGGCGAGCTCGTTGAGCTAGGAGCCGAGCATGACGTCCTCAAAAAGAGCGGCTCTTTCTACTCCTTCGGCGAGACGAAGCTGGGCCAGGGCAAGGAGAACGTCAAGATTTTCCTGAAAGACAACCCGGACATCGCTCTTCAGATTGAGGCGCTGATAAAAGCGGCGGTAGAGCCTGCTCCTGAACAACCACCAGAAGATCAGGCAGAGGAAGCGCTGGCAATTGTTGGAGTTGAAGAGGGCGACTAGAATTCCTCCGTTAACTCCAAGCCTGAATATCCGAATTGATGAATGAGAGGGTTCGCATAACTGGCCATAATGCCATGTCGCGAACCTTCTTGGTTTCCAGATGAATTTCAATTCTATGTGAGGGTCATCACCAATGCAGTCTGAAGTCAGCCGCTCTGGGAAATAAATTTCAGCCGTCGGCCACCTCGCCATTCTGAGTCGCGGCGAAGAATCTAGTCATAATAGAACAACGGTTGTGCTACACGGAATCAGATGCTTCACTCCGTTTTGAATGGCATTTTGAACTTTGATAACAATGAAACTCCGTAAACCGATTAGGTCATGAGCGACGACCGACAATACCAGAAAGCCCGTGACGCGGCGTTGCGACTACTCACTCACCGGCCCCGCAGCGAATCCGAGGTGAGCATTCGATTGGCTCAACGCTTTCCAGAGGACATCGTTGACCGAGTTGTCGCCTCTCTGCGAGAGCAGTCCTTTCTCAACGACGATGAGTTCGCTCGCCTGTGGACCGAAAGCCGCGACAACCACAACCCTCGCAGCGCCGCCGCGATTCGGCGAGAATTGTTGGAAAAAGGCGTTTCCAAGGCTATCGCGGAAGAGGCCGTGGCGGACGTGGACGACTCTGATGGCGCCTACCGTGCCGCAGTCAAATTCTCCCGACGACTGGCCGGGGCGGAGTATGAGTCCTTTCACCGCCGACTGTGGGGGCATCTACAACGTCGGGGATACAACGCGACGGTGTCACGTCAGACAGCCGCTCGTCTGTGGGAAGAAGTAGGCGAAGACTCGAACACTTCTGAAGACTCAGAGATCGAATGAACATTCGGCTTGTTGGGGCGCGAAGATGCGCCTTCGCCCTTGACGAGTTGAGCCGTCATGATGAACGAAGTGACGCATCTGGGGCAGTCAAGTTCAATCGCTGCGTTGCTGACGCCAGATTCTTCATTGCAACTAAGATTGACGGACGTCGAAGAAGGGGATTTACACATGGATGAGCTTCCGATTCTCGATGCGTACTGGGTCAAACCAGGCCAGATTATTGCGGGCGAGTATCCCGGCTCCGACGACACTGAATTTGCTCAGGCGATGTTGCGCTCACTGTTGGAGGCAGGCGTATCGGTGTTCTTCGACCTCACTTCAAAAGGTGAACTGGAACCTTACCAGAACGCCCTCGCTAAAGAGGCGGAACGCTTCGGTTCCGTCCCCGAATACCAGAAGTGGCCTATTCGTGACATGAGCGCGAACACAGTCAAGAAAATGACCGAGCTATTGGACGCCATCGACGAGTCGGTGGATGCAGGAAAAACGGTTTATCTGCACTGCGCGGCTGGTCTCGGAAGGACAGGCGTGGTTGTCGGATGCTACCTGGTGCGCCACGGAATGTCTGGCGAGGAGGCGCTTGAGGCGATTCCGTGCATGAGACGTCGAGACATTCCTGGACATACTATGGTCTCACCCGAATCACAGGCCCAGCGGAACATGATCCGAGAGTGGGGTCAGTGACTGGAACCAGCGTTGTCCTCAGGTCCGAATGTGTCCCGCTTTCTCTGCTTGTGTTGTCTCTTAATGACCCGCTATGATCGACTCTCAGAAGCGCAGGTTGTTCAATACGATGGTTCGCCAGCTTAATTCGGCTTCAGACTGTTCCAATTGGACAACGCGCCATCAGGCTTGGCCGAGAATTTCCATTACCAATGTCAGTTGAAACTGCTCGCACCAGAAACACGATTGTAGCACCAAGGACAATACATGGCTCGTCTATTCGACGTATTCGCCCATCGTTGGGCTGTGATGGGTCTATGGTTTGTCGCCAGTGTATTCGGGATCATGATGGCGATCGCCGTGGGAATTCTCCTGCCCGCGATCAGCAGCGAGCTTGACCTCACCCCCAGGCAACAGGGGTTCTTCGGTTCATCTGCCTTTGTTGGCAATCTTTTTCTGGCGCTTCCACTGAGTTGGTGGATGTCCAGATACAGTCCGAAGATGCTGACCACTGTGACTCTGGCATTAGGGGCAATCTTCCTCTTTGTTCAAGGCTCGGCGGCCAGTTTCGCCATACTGCTTATTGGTCGCCTCGGTTACGGCATCGTTACACTTGCCCGAGAGCCTGCACGGGCGCTGCTCATGCCACAGTGGTTCGCCCCACGAGAATTCATGGCCGTGAATAGCGTTTACAACGCGCTTTTTGGAATCGTCGTCGGTGGCGGACTGTTTGCGACTCCGTTCATCCTCGCTAGAGCCGGGGACAACTGGAGAACCGTATTATACGTGTTCTTCACACTGCTCACGATTCTGACAGTGCTCTGGATGATTCTTGGGAAGGAACGTGCGAACGATCGCGATACATCGCAAGAGTCCGGGGGAGAGTTCGATCTTCTCAGACGTGTATTGGGCTACAAAGATCTCTGGATATCGGGGTTTGGATTCTTGGGGGCCTCTGTGGGATGGTCGGCTTTTTTGAATTTCTACCCGACGCTGATGTTGGAAGCCAACCAGGTGTCGCTGAATTGGTCTGGGGCGATCTTGGGGGTCGGCATTTTGTCTGGCGGAATCGCAGGCATTGCCTTGAGCAACATTGTCATGGCCATCGGCTCAGGTCGGAGAAAAAACACTATCCAGGCTCTTGGGGTTCTTATGGCGGTCTCATATTTCGCCATGACACTGGTGGACTCTGTCCCTATTCTTTTCGTCATTTCAGCCCTGAATGGAATAGCCTGGGGTTTCTGGCCGATATTAAATTCGGTGCCTTTCTATCTGCCGGGCATACGAACTCGGGAGGTTGCAGTCGGTCTGTCGATGGTCATGACGTTGGCATCTTTGGGAACGGTCCTGGGGCCTTCTCTGGTTGGGATTCTCCAGGAGCAAATTGGTGATTTGGGGTCGGCTCTGAGGATCGTCAGCTTTGCGCCACTAGCGCTGATCGTTACAGGAACGCTGCTGCATATCCGCACCGATCTGGAACCCGACCCTCCATCTGCGAACTGAGCTTTTCCTCCGGCCTGAAACATTCCCTCGCCTACTCGATCAAGTGTGCCTTCAGCACATCCTCATCTAACTCGACTCCGAGACCAGGTCCGGTTGGCGGCGTGATGAAACCGTTCTCGAACACAAGAGGTTCCCTGAAGATTGTGGCATGAAGCGGCCCCAGGTTCGCCTCCTGAATGAGGAAGTTCGGCGAGCAGGTGTCGATCTGAATTGCGGAGGCGGCGGCTATTGGCCCGCAGGCCATGTGGGGCGCGATCATCGCGTAATGGGCCTCGGCGATGCTGGCGATCTTCTTTGCTTCCGTGATTCCGCCGCACTGACCGACATCTAACTGGATGATCTGAGCCGCCTGTTTTTCAAGCACGTTCGAGAATTCGTACTTCGTGACAAGTCGTTCGCCCGTTGCTATGGGAATGCTAGTATGTGCGGCAACCCTCGCCATCTCGTCGACATTCTCTGGAGCGACCGGTTCCTCGAACCAGAAGGGGTGGTACGGTTCGAGAATATCCGCAACTCGGATCGCGCTGTAGGTCGTCAACTGGCCGTGAGTCCCGATCCCAACCTCAAGTTTGTTGCCGACGGCGTCCCTGATGCTCTTGAATATGTTCTCCGCCTTTTCGATCTCCCACAGTGGAATATCCCTGGGAATCGGATACTCCGGCATGAACGGGTCGAGCTTGCAAGCCGAGTTCCCCTCTTCGAGCAGCTTGATCGCGGCTTCTCCAGCAAGTTCAGGATGCTCTCGATAATCTCCCTTAGGCATGTAAGCATAGGCACGGAGTTTCTCGTGATACATTCCGCCCAGCAAGTTGTATATCGGTTGGTTCGTCGCCTTGCCCACGATGTCCCATAACGCCATGTCGATGGCAGAAATCACCGGCGTCGCGTGAAGGCTCGGATGCCGGAAATCGTGGCGGGAAGCGTACATTCGGTCCCAGATTCTCTCGATCCTAAATGGGTCCTGACCGATGACGTACTCGCGCCCCATTTCCTCTATCAGATTGATCTGTGATTTCAGGTCGCCCAGATTTTTCGAGTACGTATTGCCGGTTATGCGCTCTCCCAAACCACTGATGCCTTCGTCGGTCACGATTTCCAAGAATAGCAGGTACCTGCCGCCTCTATACGGCGGCTCGTTCTCAACGACCATCGTTTTAAGATCAACAACTTTCAATTCAACCTCCCAGGCTTTGATTGCCAGATAATATCTGGTGTTTTATGAACACTCCAGAATTGGGCTACACAGAACTTATTACTGCAAACTGAGACTGTCAACTGCGACCAGCCATGCTATCGCAATGTAGGCGCAGGTGCGATCATTGGGTCATCAGTCGTGTTTTGGATAACACCTTCACGCCAGTATGCTTGAGCGAGACATCCAGTTGCCGCATAATAATCTCACGATTGCGATCCTATGAAATAGTATAATCA
>DCAW01000102.1 GCA_002313895.1 Dehalococcoidia bacterium UBA1123 | reverse complement strand
AGTGATAGAGGAGGTCGCCCACCCGCTCAATCCCCATCCGCTTGAGCCGGGGAACGGTCTGGCGTGCCGCTCCTTTGAGTTTGGACACGTCGTCGGTCAGCTTTAACGGTCCGGTAGGTTTGGTCTTGCGAGGCGCAGATTTCCTGGGAGCGGGTTTGGTTTTCTGCGTAGCGACTGGCGCTCGTCGAGGTTCAACAGTTGCCGGATTCGCGCCTCGAATCTTCGGGAGCGTTTCATCGATCCACGACTCCCTCTGGTCAGAAGTCATATCGCGATAACTCAGACGGTCTCTTAGAAAAGGTTGCAACTCATCGACGAATCGCTCCAAGAACCTGTCCAATCCCCCCATGACAATAGTGTCGGGGAAGCCTTTGGACCGCTCTTGGATAAGGATTCGATAGAGCGTCTCTTTGGGATTCGGACGTGAAACAGCCATGAGTTATAAGGTTAGCTAACAACCGCATTTTGAGAAAGGCGACGCATGTGCAACTTCAGTGAGGTTTCCAGAATATGGTGATATTTTGCGACTGGGTTAAGCGGTCACAAATGAAATTATCCGCCGCTTTTGGCGCTGATCAACGCGATGCCAAGAGTGTCAGGCCCAGCGTACGTGCCGATTACAGGACCGATCTGTAACATCATCGGCTCCCGGCCTTCGATCATGAATTTTGATACGTTTTGAGCCAGTGTTTGGGCTTCATCTGGCCCTGTGGAGTACATCACTGCCAGCCCAGAAATCGGGGCGAGTTCCTCTACTGTGTCGACTAGCTTGGCGATTCCTTTGCGCCTGGTCCGCTCCCTGCCGAGAGGGTGAACCTCGCCCTCTTGCAAAATGAGCATAGGCCTGATTTTCAGAAGATTGCCTATTAAGGCCTGAGCCTTTCCGATTCTGCCGCCTTTTTGGAGAAACTCCAGCGTTTCAAGCATAAAAAAGCACTGACTGCGGGTGACGGCATTCCTTGCAGCTAATATCACCTGATTCATATCCCCGCCAGAGTTAGCGACCTCCGCAGCCTCCATCGCACAGATTCCGACGCCCATTGATACTTGGAATGTGTCCACCACCTCAATCGGGCAGTCCGCGTTCGCCTGCTGGCTGGCCTGACGAGCCGAGTTCATTGTCCCACTTAATTTCTCTGATAAATGAACTGACACGATGCCGTCGGCGTCAGAGCCTAGACGCTCGTAGACGTCGATAAACTCCCCGACCGAAGGCTGGGAAGTTGTGGGCAGAACATCGCCATTAATCAGCTTGTCATAGAATGTGTCGGGCATCAGGTTCACCCTGTCTTTGTAGACATCGGACCCGAAGTGGACATTCAGAGGAACCACCTCGATGCCCAAAGATTCTGCGACGTCCGCGGGAAGGTCTGATGTGCTGTCTGTGACTACCTTGATTGCCATGTTGTTTGCCCTACTCTACTGATGCCAAAAAATGATAGTGTGGCTGGCCACCGCTGACTAGCTCAAACTCCACGCTTTCGAAGCGGGCTTCCAGATTCTGGGCCGTTTGGGCCGCTTCGTTCTCAGTCATCGGCCCTCCCCAAAACAATGTGACCAGTTCACTGTCCTCTGTCAGAACCTGCACCAAAGCGTCGGTCAAAGCGGCTTCCGCAGTGTCTGCCGCTGCCACAAGCTGACGGTTGAGCAGACCAATGATCTGATCGTCACCGACGGCCACGCCGTTCAGGTCCACGGGACGAACCGCCTTGCAAACTTCGATTGTGGACACGCTGTCCAAACTCCCCTGCATCCGATTCAGGTTGCTTTCCAGTGACGTTGAGACGTCGAACTCCAAAAGCGCGGCAATTCCTTCAGGAATCGTCGACGCAGGCACGACACCGAGGTTCTTGGACGTCAATGATACTGCCTGTTGGGCGGAAATGGTAATATTTGGATTGTTAGGCAGTATGAGAACGTCCGACGTTGGGGCGTCCTCCACAGCAGACAGTATCTGCCCAACGCTGGGATTCAGCGTATCCCCCCCCTGAATAATCTGCGAGACGCCGTACTCTCGGAACACAGATTCGAGGCCATCGCCCCAGACCACGGCGACAATGGACACCTCGCCACCCTCTTCACCAGTCTGCTCCAACCTGCGCTGGCGAGAGTAATCGCGGCGTTGGTCATCCATGCTCTGAATATTGATCTGCCCAACGCTCCCAAGAGAGTTGGCGTACCTCATCACAGGCGCCGAGTCTGAGGCGTGGACGTGAACTCTCACAACTCTCGAATCGCCAATCACCACGGCAGAGTTGCCAATCTCGCCCAACCTTGCCTTGATGTCCGCCAGATCCATGCCATGCCCCTCGACAACAAACTGGGTGCAGTAACCGTACTGCTCCGATTCAATCGATTCGAGGAAGCTATATGAAAGTTCATTGCCAGGGTCATCGAGGCCTAAAGGCGCCGGCGGCTCAACCTCTCGACCCTCAGCCGTAAGCCCGGACGCGCACAGCCTCATGCCCTCCAGGATGATGTATAAGCCATAGCCGCCTGCATCAACGACTCCGGCCTCTCGCAAGATCAACAGCAAGCTGGGAGTTCGAGCGACCGAGTCAAGAGCTGTGGCGCAAACCCCGTCCAACAGCGTGGCGAAACTGTCAGCTTCGGAGTCACGGGCCTGCTCGCTGACTTCTCGGATTACGGTCAGGATCGTGCCTTCCCTCGGATGGCCGGTGGCTGCGTATGACGCAACGGCGGCTGGAGTGAACGCGGCGGCAAGGTCAGCGGGGCCGAATTTGTCCATGCCCTGAAAGTGGTCGGCGAATCCTCGGAACAACTGTGAGAGAATCACGCCACTGTTGCCTCTAGCAGCCCTCAGCGCGGTGTCCGACATCAGCCTGGCGACCACGCCGACAGATGTCGAATCGCTTCGCTTCGCCTGAGCCACGATCTCGCCCAGCGTGAGGAACATATTTACGCCCGTGTCTCCATCAGGGACAGGAAACACATTCAGCCTGTTGACTTCATTCACGTTGGGTTTTAATAGCTCCAACGCACTGGAGAACATGGCGGTCAGGTCCCGCCCGTCGGCAGGCGAGGTCATTTCACGGAACGACTGATTTTCCGTGGATGGCGTTGTCGGGTTATCGCTCATTATGTTATCTTTAGACGGCAGTTCTATGACAATTAGATACGAGGCATCGACCGTCTGGCCGAGTCAGACGATTCTACTGAACCTCGTTAATACAGTCAAAGGTAATTCAATGGCAAGATGCGAGATTTGCAACAAAGCGGGACAGTCCGGCAACAACGTGAGCCACTCCAAGCGCCACACCCGCACGCGATGGTTCGCCAACGTCCAGAAAACGACCATATACACCGATGGTGTGCCGCGCAAGCTCAACATCTGCACACGCTGCCTTCGCACACAGTATAAAGCGACCACTAAAAGCTAGTCACTCCGGCAATCCCCTCAGAGCGCTTCTTTGAGAATCCTCCTCCTCGGCGTCAATCACAAAACCGTGCCCCTCGACGTGCGGGAGGCCGTCTCATTCTCCAAATCAAAGGTGATAGAAGCGCTCCCCGCGTTGCAGGGCATAGCTGGCGAGGCCGTGGTCCTCTCCACGTGCAACCGCACCGAAATTTACGTCACCGCCTCTGA
>DCAW01000115.1:1717-7438 GCA_002313895.1 Dehalococcoidia bacterium UBA1123 | reverse complement strand
ATATAAAGACGCTCAGAGGCGAGGATTTGTGCCAATCATCCGAGATTTGGCGACACTAAGATTCGGAACACGTCTTTCGTCGGCGCGAGCATTCTTTTGAAGCCCGTGTCGATTACCTGATCCAGGGAGATGACGTCCGATATGAGTTGACGGGTCTTTATTTTCCCCTCGGCGATTAGGCGAACCGCCTCCTCAACGTCCTTTTGTTGGTAGGCGAGGGAGCCGGAGACTCTGACCTCGGAGGCTACCAGGGAATTGAAGTCGAAGGTCGGCGTTGATGTGTATATGGCGACTAGGACCACATGGCCTCCGCTGCGCACAAGATCGACGGACAGAGCGGCTGTCTCGCTGGAGCCGGCGGCGTCGATGACGATGTCCGGGCCGACGCCGTCAGTCAATTCGCTGATTCTTTCGGAGAGGTTTTCGGTGAGCGGATTGATTGTAGCGTCCGCTCCCAACTCTGCTGCGAGGTCGAGGCTAATCTGGCGAGGGTCCACGGCTAGCGCCTTTGCGCCCCTGCCTTTCGCCGCCTGCATTGCCAGCATGCCGACTGTGCCGACGCCTATGATTGCCACCGTGTCATCGTCAGACGCTCCGCTTCGCCTGACGGCATGGATCGCGACGGAAGTCGGCTCGATGAGGGCGGCGTCTTTACTGTTAACCTCGTCGGGCAGTCTGACCAGTCGGTCTGCTCTCCAGACGATTCGTTCGGCCAGTCCTCCGTCGATGGCAAATCCGACGGCGGCCATGTCAGGGCATTGAGTTGTTTCTCCTGACTTGCACCAATAGCACTTCTCGCAGGTCAAAACGCCGTTGAGGGCTACGCGGTCGCCGATTGAGATGTTCGAGACACCTGGAGCAATCTCAATCACTGTGCCTGTTATTTCGTGTCCAGTGACCAACGGCATCATCTTGCCTGTGACCGGATTCGGAGCGTCGCCGGAGATGAACACAGGGCCGTATAAGTATTCTTCGATGTCCGTTGCGCAGATGCCGCAGAAATCGACAGCCAACTTAACTTGGCCCTGCTGGGTTTCAGGTTCGAGGACTTCTTCGACTCTTAGGTCTTTGTTGCCGTGGTAAACCAGGGCTTTCATCTCGCTCACCTTTTGTTGATCCAGGGCTCAGTTTGTTGGTCCGGCGACTCTATTGTCGCATGGGGTAGCCGCTCTCGTTGACTGCGCTAGCGCTCGGTGTTAACTTCGGTGGACGTGGCAGATGGTTGCCAATTGCTGGAGGGAAACGCAAGATGATCTACGATATGCGGATTTACGATTTTCAGCCTGGGTCTGTGCCGCAGTACATGGCTGCGGTGCGCGAAGTCGCGCTGAAGATTCGGGAGGACCACGGGGTCAAGCTCGCCGGCTGGTATCATACTGACGTAGGCCCGCTGAACAGAGTCGTTCATATCTGGGCTTATGAGAACTATGCACACTTCGAGAAGGCTCGCGAAGCGGTGCGGTCGGACCCTCGGTGGACGAACGACTACGTTCCCAGGGTGCGAGGACTGATTGTGAAACAGCAAGATATGATCATGCAGGGCGCCGATTTTTTCCCCGGTCCCCAGTGAGTTGAATGGGACAACACTCGGCGATTCTGGCCCTCAAATCGACATCGGCTAAAATATGACGCTATATGACGCTATATAGGGTTGCGTTTTTAGTCAATATTGGCTATATTTGGGCGTGAAAATTAACCTAAAGAGCGCCATCGCGTAGGCTGGGGCCGCCCGCCCGGGTCAGAACGTGCCGCGATGGTATATCTTGGGTGTTGTAGAAGCAATGCCGAGGATACCAAGAAGGAGGGTTCGATATGATGACTAGCTCGGAAAGAATTGGCGATGTCGTCCTAGATGTGCAAGACCTGCGGACGTACTTCGTGACGCGGTGGGGTGTCGTTAAGGCAGTGGACGGCGTGGACTTTCAGCTCAGGAAAGGCGAAACGTTAGGCATCGTGGGAGAGTCCGGCTCCGGGAAATCGGTGACGGCGCTTTCGATCATGAGATTGGTTCCTTCCCCTCCGGGGCATATCGTTGGCGGAAAAGTTCTTCTGGAGGGCCAGGACATCCTTGAGTTAAGTGATGGAGAAATGGAGAACGTCAGAGGTTCCCGCATCGGCATGGTGCTGCAGGACCCGATGACAGCGCTGAACCCGGTGTTCGACATTGAAGACCAGGTGGGCGAGGCTTTGAGAATCCATAAGGATTTGACTGGCGAAACCCTCGAGACCGAAGTGATTGACATGCTCAGAAAGGTCAGGATTCCCGCTCCTGAAATCAGGATGAAGGACTATCCTCACCAGTTGTCTGGCGGCATGAGGCAACGTGTTGTGGGCGCAATCGGTATATCCTGCGACCCGGCAGTGCTAATCGCCGACGAACCGACAACATCGCTCGATGCGACGATTCAGGCCCAGTACCTGCGTCTTCTACGCGAGTTGCAGGAGTTGACCGGGGTAGGGATCATATTCATCACTCACGACTTTGGAATCGTGGCGAAAATGTGCGACAGAGTCGCCGTGATGTATGCGGGCAAGATTGTGGAACAGGGCGACGTGAGACAGATATTCAACAATCCGTCTCATCCGTACACTGAGGCTTTGATTCAATCAGTGCCTAAGATGGAGGTTAGGGAGGAGAGGTTGTACTCGATTCCAGGTCAGCCTCCGGCATTATGGGAGCTTCCACAAGGCTGTTCATTTGCAGATCGATGCCGGCACACGCATGACAAATGTCTTGAAGCTTATCCTGACGTGTTCGATGTAGGTGATGGTCAGGTTTCGGCATGCTGGCTCAGAGAAAAGGAAACGGTCTCTGCGAAATCGTAGTTGACCAGCGAGGTAATTGATGACGACTGAAAACGCAACAAATGGATCGAGCGAATCACTGCTGGCCGTTCGGGGCTTGAAAAAGCACTTCCAGGTGGGCAGTGGATTATTCGGCCGGAATAAGCTTTTCCTCAAGGCTGTGGATGGCGTCGACTTTGAAATCAAAGAAGGCGAAACTTACGGTCTCGTGGGCGAGTCCGGTTGCGGGAAAACGACCACCGCAAAGATGATACTGCGGTTGGAGGAGCCGACTGAAGGCACGTTTGAGTTTGAAGGCAACGACGCCGAAACCGTAGGCAAGAGCAAGGACCTCACTCGAAATTACAAGAGCAATGTTCAGGCGGTGTTCCAGGACCCGTGGGCGTCCCTGAATCCTCGGATGAGAGTGGGGAGCATTATCGCAGAACCGCTGGAAGTTAGCACTGTGATGACCAAAACGGACATCGCGGACAAAGTCGGAGATTTGCTCGTAGAGGTCGGGCTTCAGAAGGCTCAGGCAAACCTGTTTCCTCATGAGTTCAGCGGCGGCCAGCGTCAGCGAATCGGTGTCGCAAGAGCATTGGCCTTGAACCCTAAACTTATCGTTCTCGACGAGCCGGTGTCAGCGCTGGATGTCTCTATTCGCGCGCAGATCATGAACTTGCTGGAAGACCTTCAAGATGAATACGGGTTGACATACCTGCTTATAGCGCACCACCTCGCTACTGTGCGATATATGTGCGACAAGGTAGGTGTCATGTATCTGGGGCGCATCGTTGAAGAAGCGCCAACGGAGGAACTGTTCGACAACCCGCTCCATCCTTACACCAGGGCTTTGATGTCCGCGGCCTTGCCTTCGCATCCTGACATTGAACGCGAGGAGATCATCCTCACAGGCGAGGTGCCATCTCCGTTGGACCCGCCGCGTGGCTGCCACTTCCATCCTCGCTGTCCTTCAAGGTTCGAGCCGTGTGAGGGCACTGTTCCGGTAGAGACTCACCCAGTCCCCGATCATAGAGTGGTTTGCCATCTGTACTAAAATTGGTTTAACCAAGCTCTGAGTAGAATCGAGAATTGGGCCGTATTATTACGGCCCAATCCTCTTTGTGGCAAGTTGTGAAGCGAATTCTAGGCTGGTCCCACATTGCATGTCGATTGCATAGTAAGACCGCTGAAATTATGGATGTAAACTGTTAACTAAATCATAAGGGGCGTGCGCTAGAATGCAGCGCACGCCCCTTATGATTTCTATGCCAATGCCGTTGTTAATTTGCTGTCGGTTTCAGTCCTTGTATGCTGTCAGGCAGGATTGACTGTGAAGGTGCCAACCTTCTCGCCGTCGCACAGGATTTCGAAGGCGCCCGGGATGGCCGGGTTGAAGTCGTAACTTTGCCTGGCTCCCGACTCGAGCATCAGGTTAACAGCGGTCACGCCCGTCCCGAATGCTCCGCCAGAGGAACTAATCTCCAGGCCGGAAATTCCGTAAGTAATCTCAAAACGGTCGCCTGTCACAATCAGGGAACCAGTCGCGCCTTGAGCGACCTCAGTTGGCAATTGGATGGCCAACCGAACCCGCTGGCCCATTGTGACCGTAATGTCCGAAGGGTCGGCAGTGCAGCCCGCGTCGGTCTTTTCGAGAGTGACTCGGAACTGCTCGAAGGCGGTAACAGGCGACCTGTGAAATTCCGTTATCCCGCCGCCTGGTCTTGCTGGCTTGTTATCACCCGCTTTCACGCCACAAGCAACTGCGGTTAGAGCCAGGATTGTCAGCAGTATCGGTATGCAAAGCAACATTCCCCTAGATGCTCTACCTACGTTCCCCGTTGTCACCATTATTCTAACCTCAATTTCTCGAATTTGGTTCGTAGCGTTTGTGCCGCTCACTCAAGCGCTCATCGCGCCCATTGTGGCGAGACCAATATACGCCTCTGGATTCGATGGTCAACGATAAGGGCAGGCCGAAACCTGCCCTTATTTCAATATTCGCGTTTGGCCCAATCCGACTAGTTCAATTGCCTCAGTCGGGGGTCCAGTCGGTCCCTCAACCAGTCACCGAAGAAGTTGAGTGACATTACCACCAGGAAGATACACACTCCAGGGAAGAATGAGACCCACCATGCGTCGTTGATGAACGCCCTGCCGTCATTGACCATTGCGCCCCAAGCCGGCGTAGGGGGAGGGATGCCCGCGCCGAGGAAACTAAGAATAGCCTCTGTCAGAATCAGTTGCCCAACACGCAACGTCGCGATGACTATCACGGTGTTGAGGCAACCTGGCAGGATGTGCCAGATTAGTATTCTGAATGTTGACGCGCCAACGACTTTGGCGAGCGCAACGTAATCTAATTCTTTGAGCGTGAGAACCTCCCCTCTGACATTCCTAACGAAAGGGGTCCATGATAACAATGCCAACAGGCCCAGGAGAATCGTCATAGTTTGGCCCAGGGCTATGACGACAACGATCGCTATCAGAATGAATGGCAGTCCGAGCCATACGTCTGTGATGCGCATTATTGCTTCGTCGAGGAAACCGCCGAAGTATCCGGCGACCAGTCCCATAGACACCCCGACGAGCAGGCCGCTTACGAGAGAGATTGCTGTCACGGTCAGCGAGACTCGCGCGCCATGAATTATTCGGCTCAAAAGGTCACGGCCAATGTGGTCGGCGCCGAGGATATGGTTCCACGTCGGGAATTTCGTTTTGGCAACCAAGCCCGCTGCCTCGAAAGCTGCGACTACCTGTTCTTCAGTCTCGTCGCCTGTGAGAGGGATATCATACAGCGCTCCGGCTTCCTTGATGCCGACATTGACGGGCACAGGGAACACAAGAGGGTCGCCTGTCGGTTTGACGTTCAAAACGATGGGGCTGTACCAAGCGGGAGGCAAGTTGCGGTCGTCTGGCCGCGCGACTATTGGG
>DCAW01000115.1:0-1319 GCA_002313895.1 Dehalococcoidia bacterium UBA1123 | reverse complement strand
GCCACCGGAATAATCGGCCAACGCCTGATTATGTACCACACTTGCCCCACACCGCTTCGATCGCTACCGACTTGTTTCGCGAGGTCTGCAGTAATATCTGCTTGTGCCATGTTTTTCCTTCTATGCGTACCGAATTCTTGGGTCGATGTATGCGTATAGCAGGTCTGTGATGAAGTTGAATCCTACATACATTCCTGTGAACACCAACACGGTCCCAACCATGATCGGGAAGTCGTTGTTGTTGATCGCCTCGAAAGCCAGCCTGCCGAGGCCTGGAATCGAGAAAATGGTTTCCGTGACTACTGCGCCGGTGATGAACCCGGTCAGCAGTAGGCTGGAGAAAGTCAGCGGCGCGATCAGGGCGTTTCGAAAGGCATGCTTCCAGATCACTGCGTTGTTGGAGACGCCCTTTGCTCTGGCGAGCTTAACGTATTCGGAGTCGAGCACCTCAAGCATGGAGGAACGAGTCAATCGCAGGTAGGTCGCCGAGGCGATCCACCCGAGGGTGACGGTCGGCATTACATAGTGCTTCCATGAGAACATCCCTTCACCGAGAGTGCCTGTAGGCAACCACCTCAACTGGACCGAGAATATCAATATGAGCATGATTCCAAGCCAGAACACCGGGAGCGCCTGGCCAAACAGCGCGAATCCGCGAGCGATATAATCCCAAACGGAGCCTCGCTTCACAGCCGAGAGCACGCCCAACGGGATGCCTATGATGGACGCGAAGAGGTATGAGGCCAGTCCAACTTTCAGTGTTGGTGGGAGGCGATTCTTTATCTTGCCGAGAACAGATTTACGATCAAGCAGGCTGTCTTGCCAGTTCCCTTTCAATATGTTGCCGAGCCAAACGCCGTACTGCCAAATTATCGGCTTGTCTAGACCGAGTTCGACGCCAAGAGAGTCCCATCTCTCCTGAGTAATGCCATAGCCACCCTCCTGGGCATACAGGAACCTGGGGTCGCCTGCCATGCGTGAAAGGGCGAAAGTTATCAGTGTTGCTCCAATCAGCGCAAATATGGCGAAGAAAAACCGCCTAATTATGAATCGCTGCATGGGTCAGATTCCTCCCTTACCGATTTGCGCTCCGAATTGCATGCCTAATACCCGCTGTATCAGCCTTGGTGGATTGGCTGTGGAGAGATTACTACATCATTAACGAGTACGCAATGCTATGTGGTTTGCAGATTCAACATAGTCCGTAGTGTCGCAAAAACGCCCCCCGCAATAAGCAATCTCACCACGGGGGGCGCCACTCAACGCCGGTCATAAAAACGAACTAGCGTTACTTCAGTTTGATGGAGTTGACTTCTGTG
>DCAW01000153.1:1983-7005 GCA_002313895.1 Dehalococcoidia bacterium UBA1123 | reverse complement strand
CGTTGCGCGCATAGGCAGCGATTATGAATCCCACCCTGTGTTGGTAGACTCCAACACAGGAGAATACGGGCTTTTTGTTGATCCCTTGGATATCAATCTAATCGGCAGGACAGTCGAATTTTTCATCAACGGAGTGAAGGCTCGCACCACCGTAATTTATGAAAGCGGCGTATCGAATCGGAATCTGGACGTGATATTCACAGATTTCCCAACTCCAATACCGACTGAGACGCCTGTTCCTCCAACAGTGACTCCAATTCCGATTGAAACACCGGTCACTCCAACCGAAACGCCAGCGCTGACAGCGACGCCTGTTCCTCCAACAAAAACCCTTGTTCCGACGGCCACAAAAACGGCTGTGCCGCCAACACAAACTCCGGTTACTACGGCTACTGAAACGCCAACCACGGCTCTTGTGGCTCCTGTGCCTCCAACCATAAAGAAACCCGCGCCAGTGGTGGCCACAACTCAGACGCCAACTCCTGAACCTCCCACCGCGACACCCCAGCCAGTGGCCTCAACTCCGACCGAAAGCCCGGAAGCGCCCGTGGCCGAAGACGACGGTGAGCGAGCTGGAACGTGCAATTCAACACACAGTGACACTTCCATACTGGGGGCTGCGGGCAACCTTCTGTTACTGTTCGCTCCTCTGGGTGCGATCCTCGCGTTAAAGAAGAGTAGACACAAGAGATAAACTCCCAGCAACCGTCACGGGATTTACAGGCGTCACGGCGAAACAATACCCTTCAGTCAGTTAGTAATGGCCGACTGAAGGGTATTTTATGAGCGGAGCTCAAGCGCAATTTGGCATCAGAATAAAATGCAATTCTGATTTCCGGTAGCCAAGCGACGCCTGCAAATAATCACATATGGCTAGAATTTGCAAAACCATGAATGGCTCGCCGGCCGCGCTGCTAATCATTGTTGCCAGCTTGGATTCTGTTGGATCGTTATACGTCCAAACGATTCCGCCATCACCGACGATCTTCTCGAGCGCCGTCACAGCTGAGAGTTCCCGGGCGCCTGACGGGTTTCATCGATCGCCAGAGTCCGAAATCACGAAACAGCGCCAGCAAACATTGCAAAAGGCAAGCACAGTCTACTGGCGATCGAGCCGCCTGACGATTCCTACGAATGGGAAGACGTGACATTCCACATCCGACAACAGCAAGCCTCGTAAATCGACTCTTTCATGGTTGATGGCGTCCCTACAATGAAAAGGCATGCAGGCACCGCCTCATTCCCGAGACAGTAATCGAAGTTAGCTTAACGCCACAACCGTGGAATCTCGGGGCCGGCAGCCCTCCGCACCACCCATTGCGGCAATTAGTTCATGGCAACCGAGCTAGGAGCCCTTGCGCAGCACTACTACCTGCGTCTCACGCGGAAGATTGGTCAGAGTGACGTTTACTCTGATCTGGGGAGTAGGGTCTTCCACGCCGAATTCCTTCAGGAATCCGTCAATGGGTTCCAAACCATCGACAGCGGTTTCCTGGGAATAGTGCACCGGAATGATGATCTTCGGATTGAACACGTTAGCCTGCTCCAGAACCTCGCTGGGGCTGATCGTGCAACCACCCCCCGCTGGGACTATCAATACGTCAACACTCCCCTGGTCGCCAATTTGCGCCGGGGTCAGCCTCCGCTTCAGATCGCCCAGGTGGCACACAGTTAATCCTTCCGAGCGATACGTGTACACCGTGTTGGTCCGCCTGATTTTCACGACTTCTTCATCACTGTCGGTATGCTCGGATTCCTCAAGTTTAGTGCCCAGCCCGGCGATATTGTAGCCATGCACTTCAAACTGCCCAGGCCCGTTCAGAATCCGTGGATCGCCTCCAACAAGCTCAGCGCCGCAATGATTTGGATGGTCATTGCTAACTGTCACGATATGCGCCACCTGCTGCCCCATCGAAAAACCTATCGAATCCGGGTAGGGGTCGGTAATTAACGTAATGTCTCTGCTAACAATCCTGATAGATGAATGCCCAAGCCAGCTAATATCCATTTTGACCGCCCATAACGTTGAAAGACTTCAATTGTGAGTATATCAATGCTCACTCCACGATTCCATGTGAACGGCGAGAGTGTTTGAGCGAATCTGTCCACTATGTGAGCCTATGGTCAGCCTCATGCGCTCTGGATAACTCGATGGTCGCTGTGACGCTCAGCGTCGAATTTATCTGGATAACTCAACTATTCCAAGCCTGACTAATAGGCAGTCAACCCACGGTATATGTTAGACTTGCGAATAATTGACGCGCACACGTTCCGGCAAATTCCCCCGGAATATTGCGGAGCAGGCGCAGACTGTTGGAAACCCCGAAATATAGTTGGAACGCCGGATTATGCTCACACTCAGGCAAGAGCTATTACTGAATCTGATCGTCAGCGATTACATTTCTGACGCGGCCCCTATCGCCTCGGAATCGTTGACTCGAATGCACAATTTGGGCGTCAGTTCGGCGACCATTAGGAACGAAGTCGCCATCCTTGAGGACCAAGGCTACATCACCAGGCCCCACGCTTCCGCTGGCAGCATACCCGCAGACAAAGCCTACAGGCTCTACGTCGAGTCTGTCCTGGCCGATGACACAAATGAACTCCCCTCCCCTGCCAGAGATGTCATCAGGCATCAACTGGTTAACGTCGAACATGACATCGACGCCTGGGGCAACGTTGCGACGGCTTTGCTTGCCCAACTTGTAGGATACATGGGCATCGCCACATTCCCCAAGATGAAGGAATCGAGGGTCCGGCACATTGAGCTTGTGCAGGTTCAGGACTTCGTCACAATGCTCATCGTTGTCCTGGAGCAGGCGCGTCTCCGCAAACACCTGGTGCGCCTCGAAGACCCTGTGGAGTCAGTCCAGTTGGAGACCATATCTCAGCGGATCCGAGCGGAGCTAATTGGCCTGAACCGACGCGAGATCGAGTCCAAGCCCATGCAACTCTCCCCTGTCGAGAAAGACCTTGTGGAGGCGACCGTCCTGATTCTCAAGGATGAGGACCTCGCCTCGCAGAGTGAACGCTACGTTGATGGACTTCCAAATCTACTGATTCAACCTGAGTTCGACGACCAGGACATGATGCGAACGATCGTCCAGGGAGTGGAAGACGGCTCACTTATCGATGCAGTTCTCTCAGAGGCTCCTGAGGGCTCCGTTGTGGAGGTTGTCATAGGGCACGAACATGTCGGCGACGTGCTTCGTCCCCTCAGCGTCGTTATCTGCCAGTACGGCATCCCAGGCGAAATATCCGGCGCCGTCGGCGCCGTCGGTCCAACACGCATGGAGTACACAAAGACCATTTCTGGGGTCAAGTTCATTTCAGGGGTCATGAGCGGTCTCGTTAAAGGCGCGTACACCTCATAAACCCGCAACTATGAATATTGATTTTGCCCCGCGCGCCGACCAAACAAGGTCGGCGCCCTAATTTAGGAGCAGTATGTGTTTGAAGCGCTGACTGAAAAACTGAATGGCGTGTTCCACGGCCTGGGCAACAAAGGCAGGCTGACCGAGAAAGACATCGACGCTGCCCTACGAGAAGTGCGGATGGCGTTATTGGAAGCCGACGTCAACTTCCGGGTGGCTCGCGAGTTTGTCGCCACCATCAGAGAACGAGTCCTTGGGGAAGGCTTGCTCCAAAGCCTGTCGCCCGGCCAACAGGTCATCAAGATAACCAACGAAGAGCTCACGAATATCATCAGCGGCGGCTCCCACAGGCTGGAACACGGCCCGCGCCAGCCGAACACAATTCTCATGGTCGGCCTCAACGGTGGAGGCAAAACAACCGCCTCTGCCAAAATCGCCAGGTACCTCAAACAGGACGGTCAGACGCCGTTCCTAGTCGCGGCTGACCTTTACCGTCCGGCGGCTATCGATCAGCTTGAGGTTCTTGCCGGCCAGGTGGGCGTCGATATCCATTCCGAACGGGACACCAGCAACACAGTTGCCGTAGCCCAAAAAGGCATAAAGCGCGCCTCAGACGCCAATGCAGCCTGGGCCATTGTCGACACCGCTGGCAGATTTCAAATTGACGATGAGCTGATGAGCGAGCTTGAGAGCGTGCGAGACGCCATCAAACCCGTCGAGACGCTTTTGGTCCTCGACTCGATGACCGGCCAGGACGCAGTCCGTGTCGCAGAGGAGTTCCACGAACGCATCGGAGTCACGGGGCTGGTGCTTACCAAAATGGACGGCGATGCCAGAGGCGGAGCGGCGCTTTCCATCACAAAGGTTACCGGCATCCCCATAAAGTTCATCGGCACAGGCGAACAAATGGACGCTCTGGAGGTGTTCCACCCCGACCGGCTAGCTTCCAGGATTCTGGGCATGGGGGACATGCTCACCCTCATCGAAAAAACCCAGCAAAATTTCGACGAAGAGCAGGTCATCGAGCTTGAACGCAAGATGCGTCAGGCCACATTCGACCTGAACGATTTCCTGCAACAGCTTCAGCAATTGAAGAAAATGGGCCCGCTTGCTCAGGTCATGGAAATGATTCCCGGTTTCTCTGCGATGAAGAGCAAGATGCCGACCGAAGACTTGGACGACAGCAATCTCGACAGGGTGGAGGCCATCATCTACTCGATGACTCCTCAGGAACGCCAGCGTCCTGACATGATTGGTGGCAGCCGTCGCAGACGCATAGCGCGCGGCAGCGGAACGACGGCCCAGGACGTCAACCAACTGCTCAACCAGTTCAAGCAGATGCAGAAAATGATGCGCCAGATGTCGACCGGCAAAGGCGCAAAGGACCTTATGCGAATGATTGGCGGATAGCGTCGAGCCAGCAATCTGACTTGGTTTTGTCGCGCGCGAGCAACTTGCCATTCTGAACCGCAGCGAAGAATCTGGTCGTCCTAAGAGCGGCTGTTGTCCAACCCGACCCGACAGATTGTCGAATGGGACGACGATCCACCCGTTACACAGCGGTCTTAATGGCCTGCAATGCCGTCTGATATTGGAGGAAAAATATCCCCCTCAGACGACGGTGAATCGGGTATCCGATCCCAGGGTC
>DCAW01000153.1:629-1608 GCA_002313895.1 Dehalococcoidia bacterium UBA1123 | reverse complement strand
AGTCAGCGCCGTGACCGAAGCTGGGTACAACTGCCCATCCAGCAGAGACCACCAGCCAACAACCTCGCTGGGGCCGACAAGACCTAACGACATCAATCCCTGGTCCAGACCCAATTGAGCCACGCCCTGGCCCTCGACAATTACCATTAAATGATTGGCCAGACCACCCTCAACCAAGAGGAACCTCGTCCGGCTCCATAGACCGCTCTTCCACAAGCGCGGCAACCTGCATCAACTGCGAGCGGGTGAAGTCACGGAAAAGTTCGCACTTTTCGAGCGCCCGTCTTGTGTCGTCAGGAATGACCCACGGACCAGGGACACGGGCTGAGTCAGTCGAGATTTTCTGAACACGCGGCTTGCGGGCGGCAGAGTTCGCTGTAGCCCGGTTCGCTCGCTTGGTTTTCAATTCAGACCCTGCGGGAGCGGCTGGTCTGGCGCTATTTATCGTCATTCTTGTCTCCAATTGATCTCATAAAGTTTTTGCGCTTCAGCGAAGCCCTTCAAGGTATGTTCGCCCACAGAATCGAATTTGAACTGCCCGGCGCTTGACAAAAGATCGTAAACGATCTGAGATGTGAGTATCTGGCCGGCGCCAGCCATTGCGTCGATCCACGCAGCCATCACAACTGACATTCCGAACAAGTCTTGTTCCTCACGAATCAATTCTCCCACGGTCATTCCCATTCGAATCGCCAAGCCCGTATCCTTGAAGGGGAATTCCGGGGACAAAAGCTCTTTTTGCATCGCGATGCCCGCTGACACCGCGCTCTTGATCTTGGGAAGGTGATCATAAACCCATCAACCATGGACTTGACCTCGACACCGCTATGAATCTTGGTGTGATTTCGAACCAGCGCGGCAGGTCATGCGCGTGCATGACTTGCCGCGCTTGCTGGTCGCCGAGACGTTGGTTCATTGGCGTGGAACCAACTACGTCTGTGAACATAATCGTGATCGTCATCTCGCCGGCCAGCATGTC
>DCAW01000153.1:0-221 GCA_002313895.1 Dehalococcoidia bacterium UBA1123 | reverse complement strand
CGTCTTCACTGCCTTTTCGACAGAATTTTTCATGCTGGGCGTCGCGCATCCCTTTTTTCATCAGCGTTCTGATCAGCGCTCCGGCCAGTCGCCCTTCCTCCAGCATCACGAACAGGTCATCATCCTGCACGTCCAGTATTTTCTTGAACTTCGTCAGCGTCTCTTCGTAGCTTGTGATCAAGCGAGTCTCCTAATTCCACCCCGTTGTTGCTTAAGGGCTT
>DCAW01000027.1 GCA_002313895.1 Dehalococcoidia bacterium UBA1123 | reverse complement strand
CTCGACTCGGAACCCTTCAACTGGGACCTGTTCGAGGGCTTCGACAATATGCGGGTTTTGACCTACTCGGTCAGCGCTCCGATGATCGTTCGGATGCTCGAAAAATACTCCTTCAAGCATTTTGAGTGTGTCTTTGGTTACGAAGGAGGGCTCGGACGTTTCGCGGACATCATCGCTTTTCAACAATTTTTGGTCAACCAATTGAGAGAGACGGCCTTTAAGATTGAGGACGACCGCCAGCGGATAATTCTCGAAAGAATCCACGCAGGCGAAGCCGAATTTTACGTCGTGAAAGACAACATCGCCCATTCCAAGCTGTATCTTCTAGAATCCATCGAACCCCAACGCAGGAGAGTGATCGTTGGCTCCGCTAATTTTTCGGAACGTGCCTTTGGCGGCAAACAGCCTGAAACCCTGATTGTTTTCGACGATGACGATAACGCATGGGACCACTACTCGCGTGAATATGACGCCGTGAAGGAAACGGCAGCAGACAGGATAGACCTGCCTGTGGACGTGCAATCGGCGGAGATCACGTTTACGGACACTCCGATTATGCAGGACACTGGGTTGACTGTGTTCCAACCTCCGCAGGTGGAAGAATTAACAATTCAACAGGTTATTCACAAGGTTGAGGAACTGACTATTCCAGTCGAACGAATTGTGTCTCCTCAGGTAACCCGCGATCGCGGCAAGTACATTCTTACGCCGACGGTCAAGGCCGAAATCAAGAAAATGCGCTGGCGCAAGGGCGAGCATGATAACGAGGAAACCAGACCGACGAACCTGACGATACACCAGGAATCTCGACACGTTTCTCTGTCAGGTGAACATATATCTCTCGAAGTCGATGAAGAAGGACTGAGGCGAAGCGCTCAGGCGATTGTGGAGTATTTCAACAATTACGAATTAGGTTTCGTCGGTGATGTGCCTCGCTTGCAGCGCGACTATTTCACGTTCATGTCGTGGCTGTACATCTCGCCGTTTATCTGTGACCTCCGCACTCAGGCCGTGGTGACCGGCGGCAACATCTTCCATTACCCGTCGTTCGCCGTAATTTACGGGAAATCGAACTGCGGCAAGACCAGCCTCGTGGACACTCTCATAACCAGCATGTTCGGGCACCCGCATACGGTTCAAAAAGACAGCTTCACCCGCAGCACATTGCGGGGCATTCAACATAACTATAAACGGTTCCCCGTCGTGTTCGATGACATTACACGCCAACGGTTCAACCTTCACGGCCTTGATATCGTCAAAGACGAGAACCTGCCTTCGGTGCAGGAACACCCATGTTTTGTTTTATCGATGAACGCCGAGCCGCAGTCGTTCCAGGATGAAGTCGTTAAGCGATGCCTGATGATCTATACAAACACCTCTCTGCCTACTCATCAGTATGCTCTGGCTGACAGGCTCTACGCCAGCGTAGAGGATATTCGGAATCGATTGACCACCGACCTGTATCGAAAATATCTGGCTGTTGTCATGGACAAACTCGATGCGACGCCCTTGCCACGAGACATACTTCAGGTGTCGTCCGAAACGATATGCGAACTCTTGGACCAGTATAGTGGCTCGCAACTGCCGGAATGGTGTCGCCTTGTCTCATGGGGTGAGTATGCGGACAGTCGTTACGAGCGCCCAACCAGGCGATTGGACGCGCTGCTTGCGCCTGAAAACTACCGTAAATCGATTGGCGAAGGAGAGCATGGGTGGTCAATTCAAGCAGATAGCGTCGTTGTGTGGGGAAAAGCTGACCTGTTCGGACGAACATCGCTCAAAGGCGAGATACCTGATTTTTTGTACGACGACACCTCGAGCGTTGGCGACACATTCGTCCTCTATCGCAAGCAGACTGAAGATTTTCTCGACAGAAAAATAACGCCGCCTGGATTCAAGTGGCCGTGGAATAACTAACGTCCGCAGTAGGGGCGGGTTCCAAACCCGCCCCTATCGTCAGCATATCGAGTTCTAACTGAAAATCTACGTGCTCAGGACGACCTTTACGACGTCGTCTTCGTAGTTTTCGTACATGTCGTAGGCCGCTTTGATGTCGTCGAACTTCTTGGTGTGGGTTGCCATTTCTCCGGGGTCCCACCAGCCGCGTTGTTTGAGTTCGACCATGTTCTCGATGTGGCTCACGGCATCGCCGCTTACCGCGCCGACTGTCGGGATGATGGTGGGCATCTTGGCGAGGAACGAGCCCATGTTCACAGGGGTCATGTCTCCAGGCAGGCCTCCCTGGATGCCGAATATGATGACCTTGCCCCACTTCGCGACATGCTTGAGAGCGTTGTTCAGAGTGTCAGGGAATCCGGCGGCCTCAATTGAAATCTCTGCACCCTCGCCTTTGGTGATTTCGTTGACGGCCTCGTCCAGGTTCTCTTTGGCCGGGTTGATGGTGTGGGTCGCTCCGAATCTTTTGGCGAACGCAAGTCGATTGTCCAGAGGATCAACGGCGATGACCTGCCTGGCGCCTGCGCGGGCGCAGATGGCCGTGAAGGACAGCCCGATGCTCCCTTGACCCATCACTATTACGCTCTTGCCCAAGACCGTGCCCGCTTGCTGGACAGAGTACAGCACTGTCCCTGACGGCTGGCACATGAGCCACTCTTCGGACGTGCCCTCGTCGGGCAGGGCGACCATGCGGTCTTCTTGGCCCGCCATGTACTCCACTAGCGCTCCGGTCTCGCGCCCTGGGAGAACGATAACCCGCTGCCCCTCGTTGAACTTGTCGGACTTGCTTTCGATGATCGTGCCCACGGTCTCGTGGCACGGGGCGCCGAGACGCATAGGATATTCTTCTTCAGCATATACCGGCCCGTAGCCGTGGCGGATGTCAGAGCCGCACACAGACCATCTCTCTAGCTTGATCAGGCACTGCCCGTCCTGGGCTACGGGCATATCAATGTCAATAATCTCGAACTGCTTGGGGCTGCTTACCCGGGCTGCGAACATAGAGTTATTTACTCCCATCTCAATAAGTGGCGCATGCTGTCATTCGACGATGCGGTTGTATCCTACTGAACACGCAATTTTATTTCAACTGAGGCTTGCCGTTTAGATGTTGAACTGCGGGTCGGCGTAGTTGCGTAACTTGTTGTAAATCTGTATCCGCCAGCGCTGGGCGTCAACCACCATCAGTCTGGACTTTTCGTTGTCGAACGCCACCGCCATAGGAAGGGCGAAACGTTGTTCAGGCTCCAGGGTGTAGACGCGGCGTCGGGCCTTGTATACATCCGGGTTGGCGTTCACGTATTGCCGCTGCCACTTTGAAAGCTCCTGAGCGTTGCCTTCGAAGGTTGTCAGGTAGTTTCGGTCTTTGTCGAATGTCTGGACCCTGTTGTTCGCCCAGTCGCACACATAGATTTCGCCGTCGGAGTCAACGGCGACAGAAGAAGGGTGGTCGAACTGATTGTCGCCTTTTCCATGGCTGCCCAACTCGAAGACGAACTCCCCGTCTGCGTTGAATTTTTGGATTCTGTGGTTCTTGTGGTCTGCCACATACACGTGGCCCTGACCATCCGCGGTGATACCCCAGGGTGAGTTGAACTCGCCGGCGTCGGCCCCGTGACTTCCCCACTGGTTGATGAATCGTCCGTCGTTGGACACCTTTTGGATTCGGTGGTTCAGAGAATCCGAGATGTAGATGTCGTCGTTGCTGTCAATCGTGATACCCGACGGCCTGTTGAACTGGCCCTCGCCATTTCCTGCCGATCCGAACGTCCTCAAAAACTCGCCGTCGGCAGTGAATACGCTGACTCTATGAAGCCACTCGTCGGTCACGAACACGTTCTCCTGGCTATCGACGGCAATTCCGGCGGGCCAAGTGAACTGTCCAGAGCCTTCGCCCCGCTCGCCAAATTCGACGATGATCTCCTCATCGTCGGGAATCTCTCCGATCGTCAATTTGACCACCTTCGCGCTATATGGCCCGCGAACAATCGCAAACACATTGCTCCCATGTCCCAAAGCAATCGTGTAGACGCCCATGAAAATGCGCCCTCCGACGACATGGCCATAGTCATATACTCGGTCTTCGACGATTCTCGTTAGCATTTCTTCCCTTTCAATTCGGCTGTGAGTATTCCAACTTCCAGATACTTCGCTTCGCTCAGTATGGCGATGAGAAGATCAGGCGAACATGTACTCTCTAGTTGAGACGATGAGTTGCAGCATTCCCGCGACATTTTCCTCGGCCCCAGATTTATCACCGTCGCTCCACGTCAGCGTTGACGCATGGGCGACCAGCTCATCTTTCGTGCTGGCGCTGACCTCAAACGGTCCCAGCAAATCGAGACAAGAGTCCACCAACTGTTCAGGGCTTGATGCAGCGCCGCCAACCCGGTCGATGATCGTTCGGACTCCCGGACGATCCGTCTCGCTGAGCATGTCGGCTACAAAGTTGGTTCTCGTCATCAGCAACCCGCTGTTTACCCATTCGGGACCATAGTGCCAGCCTTCCACACTGGGCGGGTTCAGCAGGTCCTGGCCCATGTACATTATCTGGTTGGACCACTCGAAGGAGTTGGGGCTGGGCAGTTCAGCATCGCCGACCAGTCTCAACGTGCCGACTACCACTTCGGTTGGATTCTTGATCTTGGTGAACTGTGCGGCCTTGAAGAAGTCTGAATTAAGCAACACATTCATCGTCAAGCGCATGTCATAGTCGGATTCGATCATGACCTTCGCCAACGTGTCGACGGCCTCCGGGTCCGCAGGGGGAGTCACAGACCACGCAGGCACCTGGACCTCGTCGGAAACGAAGAAACTGTACAGGTGGCGGGCTATGAACTGAGCCGTCGCCGGTTCCTCAAGGATAATGTCGATGATGTCCTCGCCGTTGAAGTCGCCGGTGCGTCCGAGGAAGGTTTTCTCGCCGTCATCGTGATCGTCGGCCCGGTACTCGAAATACCAGTCCCACCTGCCCATGTGGAACCGGGGGAGCTTGGGTTCGATTGTCCAGCCGGTGAAAGCCCGCGATGCCTCTCTCACGTCGGTTTCGGTGTAGTTGCCCACGCCCAGAGTGAACAATTCGAGAAGCTCCCTGCCCCAATTCTCATTAACTGCGTGGGCGTGGTTCTCGTTGTTGTCCAGCCAGAAGATCATGGCCGGGCTTCTCGCGACTTCGAGAAGCAGGGCCCTGAACTTTCCGAGACCTTTTTCGCGGAACATATCCACCATGTCGATGATCTCGTCATAGTGGTCCACTTTGGAAACTCCAGTAGCGAAAATCTGATGCCAGAACAGGGTCATCTTTTCCTGCAACGGAGTTTTGGTGTTTATCATTCGCCAGACCCAACTCGACTGGCCGAGTCCACCCGCGGTGCCGGGTTTCCATTGGGAGTGATGGTGCCGGAGAAACTCGTAGATGTCTACGGCCTCTCCGTCTTCCGGGTGCAAAAGTTCTTCGACGGTCGCCTCGTATCCGATTGCGACTCTCGATTCCAACTCCTCGCGAGTGGCGCCGAAACCCGCGCGCCGCATGAGATGGGCCATCGCTGAAAGTTCGTTGTTGCCCACTGGTCATTCTCCTTAGAAACGCTATTAGGCATCAGGATATGCCACATGGAGCGTGGCAGTCTCGCAATCGTAGCATGCAGGGATGTAACTGACTATATGACGATCTGCCGAGCGCGTCAATTGCCGCTTCTAACGAGCAGCGAAGTCATAGAATCACAATCGGCGCGAACCCGAGTCCCTCGAGAGGTGGCTTCCAGGCACCATCTACAAAAGTGGTCGGATCGGCTTCCTAAAGCCAGTCATGAGTAGCGCTCCATTTGAAGGGCGCCGCGAGGCTGTCGGTTCTCGTGTCGCGGTGTTCCAAGGTCCTTGAGGAGTCGGAAATCCTGACAGCCAGTAGAGATCGCGGCGAATAAACATTTTCACTCGCCTCACGCCAGCAACCTGTTTCTTTGGGGTAGAAGCTCTCACGACTTTTCTCTTATCTTAAAACTGGACACTTTTGGGACCGGAGGCCTCTGCAAATTCTCACGATCATGTTGGATTCGCAGACTGAGTTATTCACAAACACTGGACACGAAGAACAAGATGGAAGGTTGTAACGCCTTCGCGTGTTGCACAAGTAGAGGGGGTTTTATAAGGTATCCTGCTCCTCAAGAAGCCACATGCAGGCCATAACGCCCATGCCTGCTTGTAAGTTCTCACCTCTAAGTATGGGGGGCCATGCGACCCGCAGACACGACATTGGTCAAAGTCCAGATTTGACGTATAATCCAGTCACGAGCAGTCTTCATCATTCAACCTTCAGAGTAATACTGAGAGTTGAGCCTTGCGAATTTATCACGGTAGCTACCACTAATTACAATCAGGGAGGGACGCATCATGGAGTTGCAAGAAGCCGTAATCGTCAGCGGAGCCAGGACACCGGTGGGCAGGTTTGGGGGCGCGTTCAAGGACGTTTCCGCGCCGGATTTGGGCGCAACGGCCATCAGGGCGGCGCTGGAGCGAGCGGGCATCACTCCCGACATGGTGGATGAAGTAGTCCTGGGCAACGCGCTCCAGGCCACCGAGGCCGGATACGCCGCCCGCCTTGCCTCCCTGCGCGCCGGAGTGCCCGAAGAGGTTCCGACCATCGCCATTAACCGCCAGTGCTCGTCGGGTCTGGAGGCCATCAACATGGCCGCTCAGCTTGTCCGCACCGGCGAGGTGGACATTGTTGTGGCCGGCGGCATAGAGAACATGAGCCAGTCCCCCTTCATGCTGGGCTACCAGGCGCGATTCGACGGCCTTCGGATGGGTGACGCGAGTCTGGTCGATGGCCTGACTGACGGACTCGGATGCCCCGTCAACCGCTACCATATGGGCGTGACCGCCGAAAACGTCGCCGAGCGTTTCGGTGTCAGCCGAGAGGACCAGGACGAGTTGGCCCTCATCAGCCACACTCGTGCCGCCGCCGCAGTCGCCAGTGGCCGATTCAAGGGACAGATAACCTCGGTCGAGGTGCCTCAGCGTAGGGCCGACCCGATCATCGCCGACACCGACGAAGGCCCCCGCGCCGACACCACCCTGGAGCGGTTGGGACAGCTTCGCCCCGTGTTCAAAAAGGACGGTACAGTCACCGCCGGCAACGCATCCAGCATCAACGATGCCGCCGCCGCGGTGGTCCTGATGTCCGCCGCCAAGGCAGCCGAACTTGGGGTTCAGGGCAAACTCAGGTGGCACACTCGCGGCGTCGCTGGCGTAGAGCCTGCCATCATGGGCACTGGCCCTATCCCAGCGGTCCGAAAAGCCCTGGGCAAGGCAGGCATGGAGTTGGACGACATCGACCTGATCGAGCTAAACGAAGCGTTCGCGTCTCAGGCCCTCTACTGCATGAGAGAGCTTGACATGGACATCGACAAGACCAACGTCAATGGCTCTGGCATCAGCCTCGGCCATCCCGTTGGGGCCACCGGCGCCATCATGACTGTCAAACTGCTGGAAGAGCTAGAGCTTCGAGATGAAACCCTGGGTCTGGTTACCATGTGCGTGGGCGGAGGCCAGGGCGTTGCCACCATCTTCGAGCGCATAGGGTAGCTGTCAGCTTTCAAGACTCGCCATTCTGAGTGACGCGAAGAATCTAGTCGCTGAGAGAGCAACCGTTGTCCTATCTACGACCAGATTCGTCACATTCGTTCAGAATGGCGACTTCTTCAGGTGGCGGGCGTCTCCCGTTTTTGTCGCCGACGCTCGCGGTTCGTGATCATTGTAATCACCTCATCCGCTCCCATGCGACCCACGGGGCCGGACACATACAACGTGCCTAGGACAACCCCGCCACGACCCATGATGAACTCCGTGGGCTGAATGTACCCTTCTCTATCCTCAGACCACCAGCTTCCCAGAAGGTCGGCGTCCTCTTTGGTAACGCCGTACGCCACCTGATAGGTCAGGCCGGGGTCGTTATTCGCGATGTCCTGGGCCTCTTCCAGAGTGTCGGTTGTGGCGCCTATGATAGTGACGCCCATCGCCTCTAGCTCGGCCTTGTTCTCCTCAAATGCGGCTAACTGCCGCCGGCAGCACGGTCACCAGTGGCCCCGATAAAATAACAACACAAGATAGCGGGAAGGCATATCCTCTGGAATGCGCAGAGTCTCTCCATTGATGAGATTCAGCGTCAGGCTGGGGAATCGGTCGCCCTGTTGCAGTTTCTCTTCCATAATCACCTCTGCCAAGGACGTTTACTGGCTCAAGTGTGTGCTTGCATCGGTTAGATGCGGATAGAGCGCCTTTGGACATGACCGTCATGCGTTGCTAGATGTTGCCAAGTCATTGGCGGATTTTCAACGACAGGCGCGCATGTCGCGGATGCCCATGCCTGTCAAGCGCATTGTAGCCCACACGTGCGATTTTCGTTGACAGTCGAAAGCGTTTGAACTTGTGATTGGATCAGATGGGTAATCAGGGATCCCTGCAAATGTCTGATACCTGAGGCCATGTGGCCGATTGGCGACATCGTCTAAGTCAGCCAACTGTCAGCGCAGAGTCAGGAAAGTTACGCCAGCATCGAATATGTTAGCGATGGAGCCATTCATTGGCCGCCGCAGAGCCTAATGCATTAGCTTTGCAAGCCCAGAGACGGACTGGGGGAACCATGTTTTCCAAACGCATCCTGATAAGCGCAATTACAATCCTTTTGATGAGCTTGGCAATGGATCCAGCTACCGCAGTTGGAGCAGATCCCAACACCAGTGCATCAAATTATGTAGAGACAGCAAGATTGATTGTGCCGGATATGGGGCCGTTTTCAGTAATCGCCGATGTATTGGCTGTCATGGTATTGGATGGCCTGCAAGTGTACGAACGAGGACCAGGCATAACATTTTGACGGAATACGGCGAAACTGATTCCGCCCGAAGGGTTTGAGTCATAGGCAGGGGCTTACTACGGACCAGTCTCCGCGTGGAATAACATCATCGTCGTCAGCTCTACTTTCCCGAATAATTTCAACGGCATCGCCTAAGTGTTCGAGAAGGACCAGGACAAAGAGGAATGGACATTAAGCGCCACCCTAGAATCGCCCGCTTCAGTTATCGCGTCCGGGTTCGGGTTGGACACCGCAGTTGGTGAGGAGTTAATCGTAGCCAAGGCAATCAGAGGAGAGATATATGCGTATGAAACGGATTTGAGCACAGGCGCATGGCTATTATCCGCTGAGGTGTCGGTTGTTGATTCATCATATGTTAGCAGTCGCCCCTGGAATCAGGCTCGGGATATCCCGTCGCTCTTCCAGCGCGTTTTCTTGATTCGCTTGGAGGACTAGACACCAGTGATGGCGTCATAGTGGCGCCGGGTCTTGGGGGCGTACGCATATATGAACGTCAGGACGGGATTGGAGAATGGGCGCTATCGGACGTTTACAGACAAGATGCAACAGAGTTCAGCAACTATATCGCCCAAAGAATTCATTCGGTCGCAACCAATGGAAAGTCGATCTTTATTCGGACAGAGCTGTCACGAGTTACGTCGGGACCATCCAGATGTTGGGTGACTCCTGAGTGCCTACATATGGCGAAAAACAGTCTGCCAGGTCAGGCAACAGGACAGTTTCGCCCCAAAGAAAAAGGACAGGCTTGTGACCTGTCCTTTGGTACAGCGCTACCGTGGAGGGTTGAAGGATTAGATCGGCGGGCGCTCCAGATGCCATGCCGTGTTCTGCTGGTAGGCGTGGGCGACGTTCAGAACCGTGGCCTCGTCGAAGGGGCGGCCAGCAAGCTGGAGGGCCAAGGGCAATTTGCCCTCGCCGTCAGATGTGAAGCCGCAGCACACCGAGAGCGCAGGGCCGCTGACCATGCTGAATAGTCCGCGATACGAACCCCGTCTCAAAGCTTGAATCGCCGCTTCCTTGCTTCGGACTCCGGGGCGCATGTCCATGATTGTCGCAGGCTCCGAGTCGATGGGCATGGCAAGCACGTCGTATCGCTCCAGCGCGTCCAGTGTCTGCTTGCGAACTAACGCCCTCAGCTTCTGGGCCTTGTAGTAGATCTGGGAAGGTATAAGCTCGCCCGCTGTGAAGGCGATGCGGGTGTTGTGATGGAAGTCCTGGGGCCGTTCACGAAGCCATTCGGGACGCAGGCTGGTGCGCTCCACCGAGCTTATGATTCGGCTGGCGATACCGGATATCGGAGCTAGGGGAAGGGAGACCTCTTCCACCTCAGCGCCCAAACCCGCCAGTAGTTGGGCTGCGTCCAGAACTCCCTGGCGCACAGGCTCGGTGACTCCCAGAACGTCCGGGTCGAGGAACTCCTTGACCAGCCCGATTTTCAATGCAGACACGTCTCCGGTGAGGGCGGCGCGGTAATCCGGGACAGGCACGTCCCACGTCCACGGGTCTCGTGGATCGCGTCCTGCTATAGCCCCCAGGGTGACGGCGCAGTCTTCCACGGTGCGAGATATGGGGCCTATGGTGTCCAGAGACCACGACGCGCCGTCCACGCCGAATCTGCTCACTCGACCCCACGATGGCCGGATGCCCACCAGTCCGCAGTTGGCCGCCGGGCCGCGCACCGAGCCTCCGGTGTCCTCGCCGAGAGATGTGGCGCACATGAACGACGCCGTAGCCGCTCCAGAGCCGGCGCTGGAGGTTCCGGGGTTGCGCTCCAGGTCCCACGGGTTGCGGGTGACGCCGAAGGCCGAGGTTATTGGGTCGCCCATAGCGAATTCGGTCATGTTCAGCTTGCCGAGGATAATAGCGCCCGATCTCTTGAGACCGTCGACCACTGCCGCGTCCGTGTCGGGCACGAAGTCGGCTCGAATCTTGGAGGCATCGGAGGTGCGGATTCCTTTGGTGTGAATCTGGTCTTTGATGCCCACAGGGACTCCGTGGAGCGGGCCGTTGTTCTTCCCAGAGGCGATGTCAGACTCGGACTGTCGAGCCTCGGCCAATGCCTCATCTGCCAGAACGGTGATGTAGGCGTTCAGCTTGGGGTCAATCTGCGCGATGCGTTCCAGATAGGCTTCGACAGCCTCGACGGGCGAAACATCTTTGTCTCTGATCTTCGAGGCCAACTCGGTGGCTGACAGAAAAACAAGCCCCCCGTTGCTCATGACTGCGCCTCCCCGTTCTGAAGAATGATGGCCAGAGGCTCCACGGCGTTCAATCCCTCAATATCAACACCGTCCATCGCCTCGATAATGGCGTTCAGGCTGTAGTTCACGTCGGTAATATCCGAGTCCAGAATCTCCAGACCGACGGCCTTTGCCAACGCGCGAATCTCATCGTTATTCAGATCGGACATGAAGCGCTCCCCTTTATCTCGTTCCCATTACTTCGGTCAGCCGATTATAGGTTATAAGGATGGCGAACGCATTGACCTTGATCTGACGCTGAAATACCATCTCCCCCGACACTTGAAACCCTCACACCTAACCACCTAAAGGGAGAACGATGCCTAGCAAACCGCTAATGGAATTTGGATACAACCCGCCGTCGGGAGAGCGCGGCTACGAGACCATCAGGCCCCGCGAGTATATGGGCGACCTGCACCGTGCGCTGGACGTGGCATCCCAGAGTTTCCAGTCGCTTTGGACGTCGGACCACCTCAACTACACGACCGAATGGCGTCTGGAGTGCTGGACACTCCTGACCTGGATGGCGGCCCGATATCCAGGGCCACAGTTGGGCACGGTGGTGATGAGCAACTCCTTTCGCAGCCCCTCGCTCATGGCGAAGATGGCATCCAGCATCCAACACCTAACTTACGGTCGGCTAATCCTGGGATACGGAGCGGGTTGGTACGAGCCGGAGTACCGCTCCTACGGATTCGACTATCCCTCGGCGCGAACCCGCATCGAGATGCTGGACGAGGGTGTTCGGGTCATGAAGGCAATGTGGACCGACAGCCCGGCCAACTTCAGCGGCGAATACTACCATGTCGATAACGTCCATTGTGAGCCTCTTCCCAACCCCCTCCCCATCCTGATGCTGGGAGGGGGAGGCGAGCGCCGAACTCTGCGCGTCGTCGCCGAGCACGCCGACTGGTGGAACGACGTGATGCGTCCTGTTGACCAGCTTCAACGCAAGCTGGACGCGCTGAAAGTCCACTGCGAAGCGATAGGTCGAGACTACGACAGCATCCGCAAGACCCTGGCCCCGCGATTCTACCTCCATCGCACCCACTCGAAGGCCCTTGAGATGGCCGGAGACAAGATGACCAGCGATCAACCTCCCATAGCCGGAGACCCCGTGGCCGTCACGGAGCAATTGATGGAGCTTGTGGAGATGGGTTTCGACTTCTCCGTGGCGACCTTCCCACAGTTCCAGGAACTTGACGACATGAAGCTGTTCGTCAATGAGGTGATGCCGCACTTCAGCTAGGCGGGAACACACACCGTTCGCATCCACACCTTCAAGCAGAAGCCAACCATCAGATCGCCGAGTTTCACCGCTCAGTCGCCAGGGTTATATTATCTGTGACTGTGGTGGGCGGATGTAGCCCGAAGAACACTGGGGTCTTTCCCTAACAAGGGTTGGGTTGAAGCGGCGGGGGCTAGCTGATTTGTGAGGGGTAGTGACGGACGTGAATAATTGCGAGTGATGTAATCCCGGCGTTCCTCGCCATTATTCTGTTCGTAATTACATTGACTACGGTCGCAGCGGCGGTCATTGCATCTGCCGATGAGATTCAACAGGCCATGGTGTCTGAGGAAGCTCGGACTCTTCCTCAGGTCGACACCGAGATCAACACTGTTCCTGAGCACATTGCTCTATTGGCAAGCTCTACCATCGAGTTGATTCTCTCGAACGATGGCAACACATCTCTTGGTGACTTCGCTGATTGGGATGTGATCTCAGAGATACGACAGTCAACCTCAAGCACTGATCCTCCATTGGACCTAGTGCAGGTTTACCCCCGACAATAACGATTGCCAACAAGCATTTCAACCTGAGACCGGGGTCGAAGAATCCGGTCTCAGTAGAACACGGTTGTCGTGCCAGAGACCAGATACTTCGCTCCGCTCAGTATCACGTCGATGATTTTGTTGGGCATCGTTAGAACAACGCGACAGGGTTCACAGGGCTTCCTGTGATATTTCGGAGTCTCAGCGGCCCCAGCGTCAGCATGAACTCGTATCGGTTCCGCTCGGCGCAAGCCTGAGTGATCTCTTCGAGGTTGGCGTTGTCGATCAGCCACAGGCCCATCGTCACCAGGCACATGGTATGCAGAGGCGATCCGATGTTGGGATACTGGGAGGGTCGGATGTCGTTGGAGGTGTCGGTGCCGAACATGGCGACGCCCCGCTCTCGGAACCACGGAGCGCAGGCCACCTGACATGCGGTGCTGGGTTCGCTCGCGGGCAGTCCCCCTTGCTCCAGTCGTCGGCGGTAATTGCCTGTGCGGACCAGCAGGATGTCACCCTCCTCGACGCGGACGCCCTGCAAACGCTCGGCCTCCTCCAGGTCTTCGGGCATCACCGGGTCATCGGCGGCCAGCCACGGGACGCCCCGAACGCGGGCAATGTCCAGCAGCACGCCGCGACTGACGATTCCATCGGACGCAGGCTCGATAGAGTGGGTCTGTGCGCCCTCGCGGGACGTTATCATGCTGGCGGGCTTGCCGTTGTAGAGCGTGCCGTCCCAGGAGTAGTGGGACAGGGCGTCGATATGCGTGATGGTCTGGCCGTGGAACACCATGCCCACGAACTCTGCGGCGCCCCGTCGGGTCACCTTGCGCTCTGGCGTGTCAGTGTCTCGGCCTTCGCCGCTGTCCACCATGTACCTTTGCACCTGGAAACTGATGTCTGGTGCCATCTCAGTGGTGATGGGACGAGCACAACTTACGGGGACGCCCTCCTGAACCAGTGCTGCGGCCCGTTTTCGCTTCTCTGGCGTTATCAGGTTCAGACAGCCCAACTGGTCGTCGCCACCCCACCGTCCCCAGTTGCTCAGGGACTCGAACCATTCCAGTACCTGTGTCTCAGTGGGAATTGCCATCGCCTTGTCCTCCTGTCGGAATTGGGGCCATTTTACATGGGTTACTCGCGACCGCCTACCGGCGCTAATTCCTGATCGCTATACTGAGGGGAGCTAAGGATCTGGTCGCGTATACACCAACCGTTGTTCGCCAACGATCAGATTCTTCGTCTGGGGACTCAAAATGGCGCGTTACCTGAGAAGCCCAGACTGCCCTTGATCGACTGTTGTCTGATGAGGCGAGCGACGCCGAGGGAGACCTGACACCCGCGTGGCTGTTCGACTTCTGGAAACAGCGACGCTCTTGGAAGATAGGGCTGTGGCTTCGGTTGTATCGTTCAGGCTTGCCAACAGCGCGGACCTGGCAATCGCAGACCTCACGTTTACCTGTGTCGTACGTTAACTTGGCGGAGCCGCCGCCTTGTTGGGCAACTCCGATGAGGCGTTGGCTTATCTCCAGCAGGCACTGGATATTGCTTCCAGAGTGCAGTTCCGTCCGGAAATAGCTCTTGCTCAGCTTGAGTTGGCCGAGCTTCTGGTGGCCCACCATCGCGATCGTCGAGGCGAAGCCCAATCGTACCTGGATTCTGTCGCAACCGAGTTCGATGCGATGAACATGCAGCCGTCTCTGAATCGCGCAGGTGCCTTGCAGGAGCGCATTGCATTGCTAGATTCCCGCTCGCCAGCCAATCCTGACGGCCTTACAAAGCGCGAGGTCAAGGTGTTGAACCTCATCGCCGATGGCAAGACTAACCAGGAGATAGCCGACGATCTGTACATCAGCCCTCACACTGTCATTCGACACGTCAGCAACATCTTCGGAAAGATAGGCTCCTCCAACAGAGCCGAGGCCACGACCTACGCCCACAGGAACGACCTGATTCCGTAGCTATCAGCCGTCAGCCTTATAACTATGCCACTCTGAGAGAGCGGTCGAAGAGTCTTGGCGATGTCAGGTGCACACGGCTCGGTTGGCGTTACTCGGCATGGCAAGGATTTCCTTCCCCTCCTACCTCAGTTGAGACGCAGGTCGATTTGACTCGGCTGTTTTTCTCTGCGCTTGCACACCTCATGCGCTTTGTTTGCACACTTGAAGCCCCTTCACGTGAGTGGCGATTTCTTGCTACCTGTTCGTTATTTCTCAATCTTTGGAGATACAGCGTTTTAGCGATGTCGCGACGCTCTCCAAAAGCCATCATATGAGTGAGCTTCCCAAGAGGAGCAGATCAGAAAATAACTAACGAAAGAGGCCCTCAAATGGCAACCATAGCAATTAGAAACACCGAAGGCATGCCGGTCAGTGAGGAAAGAATCAGGAGCAAGTTCCACGCCATTTACAGCGTGATCATCAGCACCCTGGAACTGCTGGCGACCGATAACGCCTCAATGATCGATTCAAAGAAAGTTGAACGCCCTAATGCGCTGGTGATAGGCGCCAACCCCCAGCAGATGCGTAACCGTCTCTAGTGCTGGCCACAATTCAACCAGCGAACCACATCTAAATCATCCATAAACAAAGCAAGGAGACATTCAAATGGCAACCACAACAATCAAAAACCTGGCAGTAATACTGGCCAACGAGAACAAAAGAGAGGGCAGGCTTCGCTCCATCTACAACTCTATCGCCCACGCCCTTGAGCCGTACTTCGGCCCAGGCAACCTGGATCTGCTAGCAGTAGAGAGCCGTTCCAAAATCACAGAGCGCGAGAAAGCATCATTGGCGCGAACTTTCATGGAGTTGGTCCTTTTTAGCGCCGACAGCGATTCAACAAACGAGCCACAGGCAATCCAATCACAAACAAAATGAGGAGAGACTCAAATGGCAACAATGACAGTCGGAAACACAGCGATCATATCGGTCACCAAGCCCAGAGGCAAAAACAAGATTCGCTCTATCTGTACCGCGGTCGCCCGCATTCTGAAGCCCGACTTCGGTCTCGTCGACCTGGAGACGCTGGCAAGATTGAACCGCTCCAAGCTTACTGTGTATGAGAAGGGCAGGTCCGACGCCTTGCTGGTCACCATCATCCGTTCTGAGCGGTCTTGGCCGCCGCCGTTCGTCGAACATGACGCAGGGCAGAAAAGAGCGAAGAACTCGGGCACATAGCCCGACCCATGATTAACCTTATCAGCCCTGTCACGAAGGCCAATCAAGACCTGAAAGTTACTCCAGCTTTTAGAGCACAGTACAGACTATAAATCATGCGATACTTCCGCAGATGTCCTGGCTTATATTGGAGGGCCCGATACGCTCGCCACTCGCGCTTCCGCGATCGGCGGATTTATCACCGTTGTAACCATCGAAGCAGCCTCCGTCGAGGCGTGCTAGTAGTTGACCGGAAACGACGTAATTCTGACCGCGACACTCAAGACGCCGGTTGGGAATATCGAGCTCGGCAGATGCGTGCTGAACCCCAATGAGCCAACTTGCACGGTTGGTGCTCAAATCGCCGGCTTCAAGGCAGAACTGACTGTGAGGGTTGACTATGCCAGGTCAACGTTGACGCTTGAAGCGACAGCTTGCGCGCCGATCGTCGGTTGCGCGACCGGAAGCGTGACAATTCAGTTCTAGTCCTGCGTTGGGCGACAGCGCTCACTAGGTCTGTCCTGTGCCCCAAAAGCTGGGGACATTCTAAACATCAAAAGGGGACTCGTGACATGACAGTCCAAGTTATACCAACAACCGAGGAGAAAGAGTCAAAAAGTAGAGTCAAGTCCACCCTCGGAGCCATCGGAACGGCGTTGGCGGCCTATTATGGACTCAGGTACTAAGCGATGAACTTTCCGAAAGAGTTGTCGGCCAGCGAGATAGCCGAATACGAGTCGTACTTTTGGAGAGCCTCAATACGGTGAGCGCGCCCTTCCCTAATTCCCAAACGACCGCCGAAGTTGAATCACCCGGCGGTCGTTTTCTATCTTGGCGCAAACCCGATTAATTGCATATACAATGGGCGATGCTTGAAAGCATACATTCCAGAGCAATTCAAAAGGGTGAGCCCATGACATCTCCACTTCCAAGAATCAACATCGTCGCCACAGGCGGAAGTATAGCCGGACTCGGCCCTCATCGCCTGGATTACATCCTCTATCCCGAAGTTGGAGGCCACCTCACCATCGAGGAATCGCTGGCCCGGATTCCAGAAGCAGCCGACATCGCCGAGATTCAGGCAGAGGACATCATCAGCGTCGGCAGCACGGCCATCGGCCCTCCTGAGTGGTTGAGCTTGGCCCAGCGGATCAACGACATTTTCCGCAATGACCCTGGCCTGTCAGGCGTTGCGGTGACTCACGGGACTGCAACGCTGGAAGAAACCGCGTACTTCCTCCATCTGACGGTCAAAGACTCCAGGCCCGTGGTGATCACCGGAGCCATGAGGCCTCCCACTGCGCTAGGCACCGACGCCGACATCAACCTGATCGACGCTGTGCGAATCGCCGCCAGTCCTCACGCCGGGGGCATGGGCGTGCTGACTGTTCTGAACAACGAGATTCACAGTGCCCGCGATGTCATGAAGCTCAACTCCTTCCGCGTGGAGACCTTCGGCCCCGGGGAGTTAGGTTTTCTGGGATACGCAGACTCCGATGGTCAGGTAGTTTTGTACCGCGCTCCAACCAGGAAGCACACGACTGCCACCCCTTTCGACGTAACGGGCGTCGAATCCCTGCCTCGCGTCGATGTGGTGTACGCCTACGGAGGAGCAGACGCACTGCTGATTGACGCAGTGCGCGATAACGGCTCCGACGGTCTGGTCATCGCCGGATTCGGAGGCGGGACTTACCCTCCGAAATTCGTGAGCGCCGCTGCCCGCGCCGTGGAGGATGGGATCCCCGTTGTTCTGGCTACCAGGTCACCGGCAGGCAGGGTGATAATCACCCCTCGCAAGGAGGAGCAGGGTTTCATCGTCTGCGATAATTTGTCGCCTCAGAAGGCGCGAATCCTGTTGATGCTGGCCCTGGCGAACGCCAGCGATCGTGAATCGGTTCAGCAGATGTTCTACGAGTTCTAAGAACGCTCTACACGATCCATCTTCCCGCCATTCTTGGAGGGGACTCGAAGATTCTTGTAGGTGTAGTATAACGGTTGGAATGCTGCGACGAGATGCTTCGCCTCGACTCAGCATGGCGAGATTTAAGAAGGAGGGACTCACAATGAAAGTAATCCTCGCGGGAATCGAATACGTGGGAACAACGACGATGGCAAACATGCTCCGTGATTGGAAAACGAAGGTCACGGGCGAACCGTTTGCCGGAGGCCTTATACACGACCATTCCAAGATTCCACACACCTCAGGGCACCCCGACGACACAACTCTTGAGGAACAACAGCAGATACTCAATCTGTCTCCCAAGCTGAAGGAGATGTACCACCGTTACAGCGTCTACTATCATATCCACCACTATGCCTCGGCTGACGACCTGACGGTAGGCCTCCACATCGAAGAGTCGATCTATGGCAGGAAGTATTATGGTTACGGCGCGCCGGGCGCTGCGTTCGATAGAGAAGCCACATTTGAGCAGATGGAACGGCGAATCAAGCAGGTAACTTCTGATCCTGTCCTGATCGTCCATATGACCGCTGACGCCTCAGTGATCGAACAACGCATGGATGCTCTGAAAGACTCGCCTCAACACACCAATAGCCCGCTTCAGAAAGCGGACATCCCGGAGATCATGGCCGAGTATCAACGGCTTGTCGAAAAATCCACCATCGGGCCTAAACTGCACGTGGACACAAGCGTGGACACTCCGGACGAAACTCTGGAAAATCTGGTGAAGCAGATGGAGCCTCACCTCACCTATCACGACCGCGAAAGAATAGCCGCGCACTCAACGGCCCAAGCAACCACATAATCAACGAGGAAAAGAATGACAGAGCAGAAATTTAACGTTTCCTACATAGGCTACAGGCCAAACACAAACCTTGATGACACCATCGAGGAACTGGAAAAGGTTGGCGCCAAGATGGAGCTGCTGCCTTTCTTAGACGACGAGGACGAAATCATCCAGAAGACCAAAGGGGCCGACGCGCTGATCGTCGTCGAGGCGCCCATCACCCGCAAGGTGTTGTCTGCTTTGGGCGACGACAATTGTAAAGCAGTGCTGAGGACAGGCGTCGGATTCGACTGCATCGACGTCGAGGCCGCGACCGACAATGGAATCGCCGTGATAAACATTCCTGATATGTGGACCCGTGAGGTCGCCAACCACGCCATGACCCTTCTGCTGACGAGCAACCGGAAGCTGGTCAACCAGTTCAACGACGTTCGCAACGAGACATGGAGTCCTACTCCCTCTGCACACTTCGGCCCCCTGCACACCGAGACTGTGGGCATTGTCGGCATGGGCCGCATCGGAAGCGCTTTCGCTCGACGCATCGCGGCTTTCGAGACCGAGGTTATCGCATACGACCCCTACATTGATGACGCCGCCTTCGAGGCTGTTGGAGCTATATCGGTGTCCTTCAATGAACTTCTTAGCCGGTCCGACTACGTGTCTGTTCACACTCCCTTGAACGACGAGACGCATCATCTCATCGACGCCGAAGCCCTGAGCAAGATGAAATCTAACGCCTACCTGATTAACACCTCCAGAGGCCCGGTGGTGGATGAAGCAGCCCTTATAAACGCCCTGCAACAAGGTCAGATTCTGGGCGCAGGCCTGGATGTGCTGGAGTCTGAGCCTCCGGACCCCAGTAACCCTCTGCTCTCGATGGACAACGTGGTGATAACTCCTCACTCGGCCCACTACTCCCAGCTATCCATGGCCATCCGGCCCCGCCGCTACGGTCTGGAGGTTGCCGCCGTGTTGGAGGGTCGCAAGCCCATCAATCTGGTCAATCCTCCAGTGCTAGAGGTTCTGCATCTTCAGTAAGGGCAGTTGTCAGGGTTAGCTGTCAGCAATCAGCTTTCAGCCGTCAGATTCTGTCGACCAGATACTTCGCCTCGGTTCAGTATGGCGATTGGGTCATTCTGAGAGGGGTCTCGAAGAATCTGGTCGAGAATACGCCAAGAGTTGTTGAACAGACGACCATATGCTTCGTCTCGTCTCGGCATTTTTGTATTTCAAAAAGAGGCACACAATCCGTGAATATCGAATTCCGTCCTGTGCGAGAGGAGGAAGTTGACGACTTTATCAGAGCGGAAAGTCGGGGCTTCGGTCGCAACGCTACGGACGCCTATCTGGCCCACGGCAACAGGCTGATTGAGGCTGACCGGACCCTGGCCGCTTTCGAGGGCAAACGCCTCGTTGGGACTTCGACCTCCCACACTCTCAAGATGACCGTGCCCGGAGGCGCGGCTGTGCCTACTGGCGGAATTGCGTGGGTCACTGTTCAACCAACCCATCGCCGGCGGGGCATCAACACTGGAATGATGGTCCAGCAGCTTCACCGGATTCACGAGCGAGGCGAGCCTCTAGCCGCCTTGTGGCCTTCAGAGAGCGCAATCTACGGCAGGTTCGGATATGAGATGGCCGCATTTGGGGAGCGTTGGACGGTGGAGCGTCAGCGCTCGGCGCTGACTCATTCCCCGGAGGAACAGGGCCAGACGTTCTTCGTGGACTCGTGGGAAGCGAGAGGAATCTTCCCCGATGTGTACCAGCGTGTTTTTAGTGTCAGGTCGGGGATGGTCACCCGCAATGATGCCGCCTGGGACGATGAACTCTCAGGAGCCCCCCAGGGAAGGTCGGTCGCGGAAATTTTTTATGTCGTTTACGAGCTTGATGGTCGAATTGACGGCTACGTGAAATACCGGATAGATCGCTCCCAGAGTAGGCTAATTATCTTCGAGTTGGTGACTGCCACCGACGAGGCTCACGCCGCACTGTGGAAGTTCTGCATGGGCGTCGATCTGCTGGACACGGTGGAGGGGAACAACCGACCGGTAGACGACCCGCTATTGTGGATGCTGGCAGACCCTCAACGTCTGCGCCGAGAGTCTCAGGACGCATTGTGGCTACGATTGGTTGACGCGCCTGTGGTCCTGGCCCAGAGGCGATACGCGAAAGAGGGAAAGTTGGTCATCGAGATTCAGGACTCGATTTGTCCGTGGAACAACGGTCGATTCCAACTGGATGGCGGCCTGGACGGAGCGCAGTGTCGACCAACCTCGGCATCTGCGGATCTGTCGTTGAGCGTTGCCGATCTGGCCTCTGGTTATCTGGGCGCAACGGGATATAGCGCCCTGCAACGCGCATCCCGAATCCAGGAGCACAGCGTCGGGGCCATCAAACTAATGGACGAGATGTTCGCCACCGATCTCAAACCCTGGTGTGCCCACGACTTTTAGATTTGCTGTTTTGCTCGAAGGGTTGGGCTGGCACCAGCAGGGCAAGTTGGACCGGAGCCAGGTTTACCTGTATGGGAGCTTCATGCCAGCGAGAAAGAGGGCGAGTACATCAACTATAGCTGGAAGGTCAAACGCGGCACTGTCCACATGATGACTGAGGGTCATGGGGTGCGCTGTCCTTCGGTCTGACCGTTGCCAGCGAGTCCTGGGTGAGTGTAGGATTACACGTGGCGGGCAGAGTGAGGGTTTCTCGTCTTAGAGGTATATCCAAGAAGCGACCTTCGACGTTGGCTGTGGATAAGAGCTGTGACAGCTCCCAGGTCCGGCGTCAACTGCGGCGTTGGAGTATCGGGCTTTCGATCACCAACCCTCTCAAAGTTTCGCGCACCCGCGGGTGGGTGGACAACTTCAGAGGGTTGGTCACTCGGCACGATTGACACATAACTCTTCGTGGCCTTTCTGACCATAGCCTAATCCATGACAACTTTCTCAATGATTTTGGGATAAATTCCAAGGAAACTAAAATGACGATGAGCAACATATCACTTCAAGATAGGAAAATAGGTGACCACGCAATTGTTATGGGGGCCAGCATCGCAGGCCTGTTAAGCGCCCGTGTACTCAGTGACTATTTTAAGAACGTTACAGTCATAGAGAGAGACAAGCTTAACGACCGCCCGGAAAATCGCAAAGGACAGCCCCAGGCCGGGCACGGGCACGGAATACTTCCAAGTGCAATGGCAATCTTAAACCGTTATTTCCCTGGATTGGGCGATGCCGTGAATGAGAGTGGTGGCGTAATGGCCGACTTGGGCTCTTCGTTCATATGGTATGTCCTTGGAGGTTACCGTAAGCCATTTGAAAGCGGCCTGCTTCTTACGCTCGCAAGCAGAGGTAATCTGGAGTGGCAAATTCGTCGCCGGCTTCTTGAGATTCCCAACGTAAGTTTGCTTGACGAACACCGCGTTGTGGGTCTGATGACGTCAGAAGGAAAAACAGGCGTTAGCGGAGTGCGGGCGGTAAATCTTAGAAGCAACGATACCGAAACCGAAGTAAGGGGCGAATTAGTAGTGGACGCGCTTGGACGTGAGTCCGGCGCTCCAAGATGGCTTGAAGCGATGGGTTACGATGCTCCTCAATTAAATTCAGTCGAGGTCGACTTCGGCTGTGCGTCCCGAATCTACGAGCGCCAAAAAGGAGACTTGGGGGGAGCTAGTATGCTGGTCATAAATCCGGGGCCGATGCCTAATCTTCGTTGTGGCCTCATCTTCCCAATTGAAGGCGATAGATGGGTGGTGACCTTGGCGGGCTGGAATGGTGATCATCCACAAGCTGATGACGCGGGTTTCCTGGGTTACGCGCGTAGCCTGCCAGCACCAGACCTCTACGACACCATTGTCGATCGTGAACCATTGACTCAAATAGGCGTTTTCAAGGTGCCTGCTGTGCGCCGTTTTCGCTACGACAAACTGGATTCACTTCCAGAGGGTTTCCTCGCCGTGGGCGATGCCGTATGCAGCTTCAACCCCACCTTTGGGCAAGGCATGGCATCTGCTGTAATGCAAGCAGACGTCATCAACACAGCAATAGGGCAGCATAGGAATATAAAGGGCATCGGCAAGGATTTCTTCGCAAGGACTGCAAAAATCATAGATGTACCATGGAAACTATCTACGAGTGGAGACTTCCAGTTCCCTGGCACTAGAGGGAAGAAGCCATTCGGAACCGACTTGCTCAACGCGTACTTCGACAGAGTACAAAAAGCAACCCATCGTGACGTTGTTGTACACGAAGCTTTTCTCAAGGTCATGAACCTCTCGGCGCCACCAATTAGCCTTTTCAAGCCTGGCATTGTGCGGCGTTCATTGCTAGGACGAAAGAACTGATCGCTTTTGCTGTTCTATGTACTGAAGGTCCAGGCAAGACTCTGAGTGATTCTCGGGAGAGGTTTGCACAGTCAAATTGTATCCACATTTTCAAGCGCAACCGGCGAGCAGCCATGTTTCTTCCACCGGGACCAGGGGTGCAGTTGGCGGATAAAACCGATGGATAGGCGGGGTGTCAATCATTTTCCGAGATTCTGGCACTGGTATTCAAAAACAATTCAAGCCGATTTGGCTTTCCCAGGGTTAGTGGGTGATGTCTGGCGTAACAAGTCATCCATACATCTCACATAGATCGTTTCTTGACATCAATCTATAAGAACTTGCCCAGAATGATGCCATTTCGAAAGCTTGTTAACGTAATGGTGTTGACACGCTACATGGTCAAGGCATTTCCACGATTCCAGCCGCTTTGGCTTGATAAGCTACTTTCAAAAGGACCGAACCCCGGACCAGTAGCCTTTTACCCGCAAACGATTCAGTATTATATGGAGAAAAGTAGAAAGTGAATCTTAACCTGTTATTTGCTGTAACCGGAACGATCTTCATACTCCTCGCAGCCGCTTGTAGTGACACAACTTCCCCAACAACTACGCCGTTGCCTTCGGCCCGGCCTATAGGCACGCCAATGGTCGAATCTGTTGTGGAGCCTTCGCCAACTCCATTACCAACACCTGCCGGTCCAGCGGCGCAGGCCATAACGGCAGGAGTTGGAATCCCTCCTACACATCCCTCTATGCCCAGAGGCCCTATTCAGGTGCCCAGGATAGAGACGTTCAAGGTTGGCAACTTTCCTTCCGCGCTTTTGTTCGATGGCGAATCAATTTGGGTCGCCAATCAGGACGATGACAACTTGTTGAAGTTAGGCTTGGATGGGAAAATTCTCGCGACTCTGCCGACGCAAACTTTTCCTCGGACTCTTGCCTTCGACGGCCAGTCTCTGTGGGTCGGGACGTACTTCGCTGTCATCAGGCATCAACCCGGCGGCCAACTGACAGGCGCGTTCGGTGTTGGGCGACACCCTGCATCATCTGTGTTCGCTGGTGGATACGTATGGATCGCTAACAACCAAGACAACACGGTCTCAAGGTTTGATTCAAGCGGCACCAAACTGAATACAGAAGTTGGGACCAGACCCGTAAGCTTGGCTTTTGATGGCGAATCAATCTGGGTAGCCAACCAAGGGGATAATACCGTCTCAAAGCTATCACTGGATGGGCAAGAGCTGGGGACATTTGCGGTTGGGATGGGACCGAGAGGCCTGGCTTTCGATGGGAGCCACATCTGGGTGACAAATACGTTCGATGGCACAGTGTCAAAGCTGACCCTTGCAGGAAAAGTTGTGGGTACCTTCAATGTAGGCCTCCTTCCATCGACAGTTGTCTCTGATGGCAAGTCTGTGTGGGTCGCCAACCGCACCGAACAGACCCTATCCAGGATTGATTTGGAAGGAGAAAACTTGGGGACCTTCCACTTGGGCAGAACTCCGGGAGATATGGTCTTCGACGGGACATCCGTTTGGGTTGCTCATCCTAACCATCTAGCCGTCTCCAAGCTGACCTTTGAAGGTGCCATCATATCCACCTTCCCAGTCGGGAACGCACCAGTCCCAATAGTTTTCGATGGTCAGTCGATCTGGGTCGCCAATGCTTTAGGCAGGAATATTTACAAGCTAAACTTAGACGGCGATGAGCTAGGAATCTTCCCCGTAGGGGGTGAGCCCAATGCCATGACTTCCGACGGTGAAACAATATGGGTGGCAAATCGTAACGACGCCACCGTGTCCAGGCTCAGCTTGGACGGCGAGCCCCTGGGTACATTTGATGTGAACAAACTTCCAATGTCAATAATCTTTGACGGCTCCGACATATGGGCAGGCTCGTACCAAGAAAACGTAGCAACGAGACTGGACGGCGAAGGCCGCAACCTTGGCCTGATAGAAACGGGACGATCACCAATCGATATGTACTTTGATGGGGAGTTCGTATGGGTTGCCAACGCCCACGTTGACACTGTTACTAAACTCAGTCTGACCGGCGAAGTGGCGGGAATATTCCAGACAGGTGACGTGCCCCTAGCCATTACTGCTGATGCTGAAAATATCTGGGTTGCCAACTGGCGCGAGGCCACTATCAGCAAGTTCACCCGCGAAGGAGTCGAGTCGGGCCGTTACCTCGCGGGCTATTTGCCCTTTGAGATCGTTTTACCAGGAATAGGTGAATTGCCTTTCGGGCTTACATTTGACGGTCAGCACATTTGGATCGCAAACAGTGGCTTTGGGACTCTTTCCAAGATGGATACAGATGGCCACATTTTAGGGACCTATCCAGTTGGTGGATCTCCTGCAAAGCTAGCCTTTGATGGCGAGTCCATTTGGGTCACTAATACGAGCGACGACACCGTGTCGAAGTTGACGCTCCCTTAGTCTTTATTTGAGCCGGCAAGTATTCGGAATAAACACCGGAGTACTATTGGGCAATTAACTGGGGCCGGAATCTGAAGTGGACCCCAGAAACTGGCTCTTCCACAAATCTGATGATTGAACGCCAGTGTAACGTTTTCGACCGTGCATGGAGATTGAAAAACTAGCTTGCTGCCTCTTGGTGCAGAGTTATGATCGAAAGTGGTGTGCGGAGAGAGTGAAGGAGGTGACGTATCCTTAGGTGGACCTCAAAAACTGGCCAGGTGGTTAAGCTACATCCAGGCTCCTAAAATGGCAGTAGTCCAAGGAGTATGAGATGAAGCAATCAGGCAGGAAGCACGGATCGGCATTCAAAGCCAAAGTAGCCCTGTCCGCGATCCGTGGAGACCAGACGCTCTCAGAGGTGGCTGCCCGGATCGAAGTCCATCCAACGCTGATCAACAACTGGAAGAAGCAATTGACTGAGGGCGCGCCTGAGCTGTTCAGTTCCGGTCACACAAAGCAAAACAAGAGTCAGGAGACGCTGATAGCCAAGCTCTACCAGCAGATAGGTCAGTTGACGGTGGAGCGGGATTTTTTGTCGGACAGGTCCGGTCTATAAGTCGCACGCAAAAGCGCGGGATGGTTGACCGGGACCACGCAGACGTGTTGGTGGTCAGGCAGTGCGAATTGCTGTCCATCAGCCGCTCATCGGTGTACTACAGTCCGATAGAAACATCAGATTACGATTTGGAGCTGATGAGGCTGATTGATAGCCAATACTCACGGACTCCTTTTTACGACTCAAGGAAGATGACAGCTTGGCTTAGGGGCAGGGACACTGGGCCAACAGAAAGCGCGCACAAAAGTTGAGGCGGCGAATGGGCGTTTGCGGCCATCTACCGTCGCCCCAGAACCGACAGAGTGCATTCCGGACACAAAGTGTATCCATACCTGCTCATAGACCTTCAGAAGAAGCAGAACCAGAAAATCGTTTCTTTCAAAATCGTGGCGTTCCAAAACTCTAGTAAAAAGAGCGTGAACACTACGGCGGAAGTATAAAGAGCCATGCAGATTATTGCCGCGAGCAACTTATGGTGGAAAAATGTTCTGACCACGCCGAGCATAGATTCGCGTATGGTATTTTGAGACAATCCTAACGTAAGACCTATCAGTAACCATCTGGCTGTCGCAATTTCTCTATTATTTAGCAAATCCACCGGTATCCACAGGTTACTCACATAGGGGCGAAATAATTAGTATCCGCAGGATTGCACTATGTGCTTTTCCGATAACAGCTTGCGCCGCCCGCCACTGCCAAGATCACGCGGGTATTACCCTATATTGTCAGCTCTTACGGTGTCCGATGGTCGAGAAGACGATCTAGCAGACCATGGAGACAGTGCCAGTGGCATCTACGTAGTAGGATACTTTGACAGTTGAATCCGCTACCGAGAAGGATTTCAGGCCCATATGGTAGATGCTTAGAGACCTCCCATTGACGCTGTTCAGGCCTCATGCTAGCATCAATCCTGCCCACCCCACTGCCAGAGTCAGCATGAAGATAGACGAAGACCTCTCCCAGCTATCGGTAGAACGAGACTCCGCCCTCACCATCGGGGTTTTCGACGGCGTTCATCGCGGCCACGTCCACCTGATTCGCCGCCTCATCTCAGAGGCCAAGAGCGCGGGCATGCTCTCAGGCGTGGTCACCTTCAGAAACCACCCCAAGACGGTGCTGAGACCCGATTTCAAGACCAACTACATCTCAGACCTCGACGAGCGCATTCGGTTGCTGAAAGAGCATGGCATCGACTTCGTTGTCCCTGTGACCTTCGACCGCGATCTGGCTCAACTGTCTTCAGAGCGGTTTCTGGATAAGCTCTCTAGCCAATTGAGAATGAAGTCTTTAATCGTTGGCCCGGACTTTGCTATGGGACACAAGCGGGACGGCACTCTTGAGACCATTCCCCTGCTGGGAGAAAAGCTGGGCTTCACATTCAAAAGCGTAGACCTGCTTAAGGATCGCGACGATCCGGTGAAAAGCACTGTCATCCGAAATCTGATCGCCGAGGGCAGTGTCGAGTCGGTGTCGCAGATGTTGGGCCGCAACTTCTCGGCCACCGGCACTGTGGTGGATGGACTGAAGCGGGGCCGGACCCTGGGCTTCCCTACCGCCAATTTAGAGATACCCAACGGCTACGCCGCTCCTGGAGATGGCATATACGCCACCTGGGCCTATCTTGAATCGGGACGCTATATGGCCGCCACCAGCATTGGCACCCGCCCCACCTTCACAGAAGGAGGCCGGACCATTGAAGCGTACCTGCTGGACTTCTCCGACGACATCTACGGCCAGACTCTTCGGTTGGAGTTCGTCAAACGCCTGCGGGAAGAGGAAAAATTCGACGGCGTTGACGCTCTGCTCGCTCAGATCAACAAGGACGTGCAGCAGACGCGTGACCTTCTGACCACCGATTCGGTGTGAGTTCGCCGTCTCACGACTGCGTCACCTCTATGCTCACATTTCTGTAATTCGATCTATACGCGTATCTGCTAATTTTCGACGAGGTAACAATCCAGTGAGCCAAGAACATCTAGACACACTACTTAGACGGGGCGTTGCCGATATCATCGTAGAGTCGGAGTTTCGCAAACGACTGGATGAGGGCAAGCCTCTGCGGTTGAAGATGGGCTTCGACCCCAGCTCAACTGACATCCACGTGGGTCATGCCGTAGGCCTTCGGAAGCTCAGACAGCTTCAGGACTTGGGGCACACCGTAGTTTTGATAGTCGGAGACTGGACCGCTCAGATCGGCGACCCTTCCGGCAGGTCCGCGACCCGTCCCACGCTCACCCACGCCCAGGTGGTCGAGAACGCCGAGACATACCTTGACCAGTTCTTCAAGATCGTGGACCGCGACCGCACCGAGGTTCGATGGCAGAGCGATTGGTTCGGCCCCTTTACCCTCGCCGACGTGTTAAAGCTAACCAGTCAGTTCACAGTGGCCCAATTCCTCCAGCGCGATGACTTCGCCAAGAGGTTCGCCGACAACCAACCTATTGCCATAACCGAGCTGCTCTACCCACTGCTCCAGGCATACGATTCGGTGGAGATACAGTCCGATGTGGAGTTCGGCGGCACCGATCAGATGTTCAACCTGCTGGTGGGGCGCGACCTCCAGGAGAAGATGGGCCAGCGGCCCCAGCAGTGCTTTCTCGTTCCTCTTTTGGTGGGCACCGACGGCGTCCAGAAGATGAGCAAGAGCCTGAATAACTATATCGGCATCGACGAGCCTGCCAACGACATCTTCGGTAAAACGATGTCGCTTCCCGACTCCATGATTGTCTCGTTCTTCGAAAATCTGACCGACATTCCTGATGAGGACGTGGCAGAGATCAAGCACATCATCGACGCCCAAGCAGGCAACCCTATGGACATCAAAAAGCGTCTTGCCTCCGACCTGGTGACACAGTTCCACAGCGCCGAGGCCGCCATCGAAGCTCAGGCGTTCTTCGAGCTCACAGTGCAGGGCAGGGGCATACCGGAGGACATCCCGACGTTCAACCTCTCGACGGCTGACGGCCTGGAGGGCAAGCGTCTGAGTGATATCCTGTTGGAGGCGAACCTGGCCTCCAGTTCTGGCGAGGCTCGAAGGCTCATAAACCAGGGAGCGGTGAGGCTGGACGATCAGCCCATACCCGAAAACGTCGGAGCCGACACGCTGACGGCGGGCGTCCTGCGCGTCGGCAGGCGTCGATACCTACGACTGGTTTCAGGCGACTGACTGTCGAGCCGGAGACGGTGTTTCGCCGTGTCAGATTTCGTTGTCGCG
>DCAW01000196.1:47285-52736 GCA_002313895.1 Dehalococcoidia bacterium UBA1123 | reverse complement strand
CGTCCTACGAGTGAATAAATGCACATTACGTAGTTGTATGCGGTCACAGAGGAGCGAGTGATGCGTATCGGATTTGCAAGGACCTGTCGTTGGTGTGACTCTTCCGGGCCGTTCCGTGTGAGAAAATCATATGTGTGCGAAGAGTGCCAACGCAGGTTCATCGGTCTGACGTTTTTCGGCATACACATAGCGTGGTATGGTGTCGGCGGCTAGACCGATTTGATCGGCCGATTATTAATGAATTTCGTCGTCGGCCTGATTGGATTCACAAATTAGGTTCAGGAAATGGTCTGCCTGACCTATCGGGCCAATCGAGTTTTCACAACTAATTGATACTCGATTCTGGCTCAAACCCAATAATCTGTCAACTTCATGCGATCGTTCAATTTCGCTGACCGACAGGGCCTCCTACTTTTACTTTGATCGGCTCGCAGTCCTCCGGTTTCAGCTATTTTCTTCAAGCATCCCTCAACCCATCAACTTTGTCAGCCTATTTTTCGTAATCCGTCTTAGAACGGGTAGCAGGAAACAGGTGGTCACTTTGCTATAATTGTAGCCCCACGGTCAATACACTGGAAATCCGTTAAACAATGCTATCGCACTTGCGTGGATTCTCTGAATTATTGACTGCCCCGGGAAGATACACCGAAACACATGCACAGTCGAGGTTAACGTGGTTGAGAGCGAAACTCAGGTGGACATAGAAACGATTGTATCCCTCTGCAAACGCAGGGGATTCGTATTTCAGAGCAGTGAAATTTACGGCGGACTGGCAAGCTCTTGGGACTACGGCCCTTTGGGCGTGGAGATGGAGCGCAACGTCAAAGATTCCTGGTGGAAGACATTTGTCTGGAGCCGCGATGACATGGTGGGCCTCGACGCCGCTATTCTTATGCACCCTGAGACCTGGCGCGCCAGCGGCCATTTGGACAGCTTCACCGACCCACTGGTCGAGTGCAAGGACTGCCATCGCCGATTCCGAGAAGACCACCTCGAAGGGCCGAATTGCCCAAACTGCGGTGGCGAATTGTCCCCACCCCGACAGTTCAACCTCATGTTCAAGACCCATGTCGGCCCTGTTGAAGACCAGGCCAACGAGGTCTGGCTGCGCCCCGAAACCGCCCAGGGAATCTTCGTCAACTTCAACAACGTCATTACGGCGACACGAAAACGCCTTCCGTTTGGCATCGCCCAAATTGGCAAGGCGTTTCGCAACGAGATCACGACGGGCAACTTCATTTTTCGAAACCGCGAGTTCGAGATAATGGAGATTGAATACTTCGTGAAGCCGGGGGAGGATGACAAGGCTCACCAGCAATGGATAGAAGACTGTATGGCATGGTACACAGGCCTGGGGATTGATCCTGAAAGGCTCCGGCTGAGGCCCCACGATGCCGACGAGCTTTCCCACTATGCTAAAGCCACCTACGACATCGAATATCTGTATCCCAACGGCTGGGGCGAGATCATGGGTATCGCCAACCGGACCGACTTCGACCTGAAAGCCCACTCGAAGGCCAGCGGCCAGACCCTAGACTACTTCGACCAGGAGGCCAACGAACACATCGTGCCATACGTCATCGAGCCAGCCTTCGGCGTCGGACGGGCCATCATGACATTCCTGGTGGACGCCTATAAAGAGGAGGAGACCGTCTCGGCTGCGGGCAAGACGGAGACCAGGGTTGTGATGAAGCTCCATCCCGACCTGTCCCCTGTCAAGGTCGCGGTGCTGCCCTTGTCGCGCAACGAGAGGCTCAGTCCGCTGTCGCGAGAGGTGTTCTCGACAGTGCAGAAATCCGGGCGGATTAGCGGGTATGTCCAGTTCGACGACACTCAGAGCATAGGGCGACGATATCGCCGACAGGACGAGATCGGCACCCCGCTTTGCGTCACCGTCGATTTCGATTCGCTTGACGACAACTCCGTCACAATCCGAGACCGCGACACGATGGAACAGATTCGAGTTCCAATCGAAAATCTGGTTGAAGAACTGACGGCGAAGCTGTCTGCATACAAACCGTGACCGCTCAAGACAATAATTAGGATGTGCCCGTGCGTATTCTCCACTTCGCAGACGTTCACATAGGGGTCGAGAATTATTCCAAACTCGACCCTGAAACCGGACTGTCCACCCGCCTCGGCGATTTCCTGGAGACGTTCGACCAGTTGGTGGACTATGCAATCGAGTCTAAGATCGACCTTGCGCTGTTCTGCGGCGACGCTTACAAAAGTCGAGACCCGTCACAGACACACCAGCGCGAGTTTGCCAAGCGAATCGTCCGGCTTTCAAGCGCTGGGATTCCCACATTCCTGCTTGTTGGGAATCACGACACGCCCAACATTGCCAGTCGGGCCACGTCGCTGGACATCTACCATACGCTTGACGTGCCAAGAGTCACGATAGGCGACGCGCCGAAAACCTACACCATCGACACCCCCAAAGGTCCCATCCAGATCATCGCTGTGCCCTGGGTTCGCAGAAGCCAGTTTCTGGCAAGAGATGAGTCTCGCAAGTTGACGCCTGAACAGATCAACGAAAACATCCAGGAGAGCCTGACTCGCATCATTCAAAACAACGCCCAGTCTCTAGACCCTGAGATTCCGGCTATTCTGGCGGGGCACGTTACTGTGAGTCAGGCAACCACAAGTTCCGAACAGTCTATGATGCTAGGACGCGATCATGTGCTGCTCAAGAGCGCCGTCACTTTGCCTCAACTAGACTATGTTGCGCTCGGTCACATCCACAAGCACCAAATCCTCGGAATGCTGCCCCACGTAGTATATGCAGGGAGCCTTCAGAGGATCGACTTCGGCGAGGAGAACGACGACAAAGGTTACTGCGTCGTGGAGTTGGACCCAAGCCGACTTCAAGGCGATCGGATGACCAGTTTTGAGTTTAAGCAGGTCGAGCCGCGAAGGTTCCTGACGATCGACGTGAAAGTGGACGCGAGCGACGATAATCCCACAGACGCAGTGGTCTCGGCTATCCAGCGACACTATGTAGATGACGCCATCGTCAGATTGAGAATCTCAATGCCGGTCACTCAGGAAGCGCACCTATCGGATGGCGACATTCAGGAGGCGCTGAGTCCGGCTCATTTCGTGGCGTCAATATCTCACGAGATCACCGAGAGGCCCCGGACTCGGTTGGCAGGAGCCTACGGGCGAGGCCTGTCCCCTCAACAGGCGCTCAGGCGATATTTGGACAGCCGGCAGACGGCGCCGGATCGGGCCGACGCGCTCCAACAACGCGCCGATGAACTAATCGCAGAACAAGGGGCCGAGTAGCGCCGCTACTTCAATATCAAGGTTCGATCAGCAAATCCAGAGGTTTGCAACCTCCGACGAGGACTGACAATCGTCCAATTTTAAAACTCCATGAATCTCACAAAAAACGGCGCATCCAATCAGTAAGGCCAAGAAACACAAAGTAATATGATTGGCGCGAGGATGACGAAGATGTGGACACAACCGACGCGATTTTTCAGGCGATTCAAATGTCGCAATTTCTGGGTTAACAGGCAGTCAGCGGCGCTGACCGTCACGGCAACCATGTTCCTGCTAGTAGCTTGCAGCAGTCAAGAAGCCGGAGATTCCGCGAGCCAATCCAGCGCTCAGCCTGTCGGCAGTCAGGCCAGCGCTAATGCCGCAAAAGACCTCGACCCAGCAATGGACTTTGACCTGGTGCTGTTCGCCAACGAAGAGCACCAGGCAGGCGTACAGATTTCTCTATCCGGGTTCGCTGGCGACCCTGTTGTGTTGAACTTCTGGTTCCCGTCATGCCCACCTTGCGTGGCTGAGATGCCCGACTTTGAATTGCTGCACCAGAAATTTAAGGGCGACGGGCTCAAGGTCATCGGCGTCGAACTTCTGGGGTTGGATTCTGTCGAGGATGGCCAGACCTTCGTTAAAAGGCTGAACGTCAACTACATGCTCGGCCCTGACCAAACCGCCGACGATTCCGGCCAGATCGTGATGGACTATAAGATCACCGGGTTCCCAACGACATTATTCATCGACCGCGACCAGAACATCGTCAGAAAGTGGACAGGAGCGCTGAATCTGGAGAAGCTCGAAGAACTTACACTAGCCATCATGAATTGATCACGTTTCCTTATGCGACGCTTTCTTTTGAGGACCGGTTTCGACCTATCCTCAATTTTGTTCGAGGCCATGTCAATTACCCGACCGACTTTCGTCTTGCTTGGGTGTGTACAATAATTCGTAGCAAAATTCGAGTTGGGTGCTGCCGAAAGAAATGAGCGTCAACGACCTGTTCCTGCTTATCGTGCTGTGGGCGCATCTGGTGTCAGCGACCGCGTGGGTGGGCGGCAGTATCTTTTACTTGTTCGTCCTTCGCCCCGCGCTTCGTAAATCGGCTGAGGGCGGGCGTGAGATAAACATCGCGGCAGCGGATGAATTCCGAGCGATGGTCGACACTGCGATCTTCGTGCTGTTAGCCTCCGGAATAATTTTGACCTTCAATCGGCTCACGCCTGGAGTGATCGGCGTTCAGTACGCGCTTGTTCTCGCCGTCAAAATCGCCTTGTCCGTCTGGATGTTCATACTCGCCAGAGACCGACGCCGAAGGACCGCCCTGTTGGAGATGCATCGAGAGCGCCCAACGCCTCCCTCCGGGCCGTTGCGGAAGGTTTTGAGGGCATTGTCCGGCTACAACACCCTCGTGATACTGGGGTTAGTTGTGTTCCTTCTGGCTGATGCGCTCGACGTCATTTTTGAGTCCGCACTGAACCGTCAATAACTCTGAGCAGGTGTCTGATCCGCCGCATGAATCAGCGACAAACCGCCAACCGATCGAGTTTCATCGGTCAGTTATCGACCACCTCCGCAATCACCAAGCGGTAGCCAAGATCAAGGACAGACATACGCGACAAATATCCGGTCCTTTGCTCCCATGTGCCATTCTCAAGGTCGCTGCGAAGGCGCGCAACTCCAGACTCCAAATCTGCGTCGGGAATCGTGGAAAAGGTCGAGATCACGCCTCGGGCGTCAGCGTCCAAGTGGGCGTGGGGACGCCGCCAATATGCTCCCAGGAATCCGTCGATGCAATCGTGAGGCACAGGAACTGGCACGACCTAGATAAGGTTAAACATTTGTCGGAAGGTTTCGATGGACGGCATTATTTGAAGATCAATATCCGCGATTCCTGGAAAATAATCGTCAATTAGCCAAAAATTTTACGGTGCCAGATCGCTAGTGAGAATTACGATTCTATTCACGGCGACACGCGCCAATTCAGTTAGCCCTCGTGCCTGATCAGGCCAGTGATGAACGGTCAGAATAGCCACCCCCGCATCAAAAACTCCGTCTCGAAATGGCAGGTCTGCGGCGGTCCCTTGCACGACTGGAGCGCTTTCAGTCTGACGGTCACGGATCATAGCCAATGAGGGTTCCACGGCGACCACAGAGCGACCGATAGGCTCGGAAGAA
>DCAW01000196.1:41848-46901 GCA_002313895.1 Dehalococcoidia bacterium UBA1123 | reverse complement strand
GGTGTGTAAATACGTGAATCCGGGCGACGGTAATCCCTGTATCCGATTCCGATTTCATCATAGAGTTGTGTCAAGATGGGACTCCTCCAGTCCGAACCAAACAACAAACAACCGCATGTTAACGACATATCCGGCCAAAGATTCGGTTTTCTAACGATCAACCTCATTGAACGTTGAGCGCTGCATTACCGTCGAGGCCAGAATGGCTCCAAATATAATTCCGACCGACGAAGGCGTCAATTGAGAGCCTGATTGTTACAGGCTGTTCACCAACCGGCTTATTGCGATAGAATCTCTCATATTAAACGCGAGGCGAATAAACTCATGAAGCGTGATTTATTGGATATACTCAGGTGCCCAGTTTGCCGTGGAACGTTGGAGCTTGAGGCGACTAAAGAAGAAGGCGATGAGATTGTCGAAGGTAGCTTGCGTTGCGCGTCATGTGGCGAGGCCTACGCGATTGAAGACACCATCCCCAACATGCTGCCTCCCTCAATGAGGGACTGATTCCAAGCCCGCAGTGTCATAACAATCCGCCGCGGTTCGTCAGGTAAGCGAGAAAGAAGCTCCGCGATCGATAATCCCAGCCCCGGATGAACGAGGCTTGGCCCAAACTCGGCCAACGGAGCCAAAGCAAATGACCGCTCGGCGAGCCTCGGATGCGGGACGGCAACCGGTGGCGTGTCAATCACCAAACTGCCAAACACCAGAATGTCTACGTCCAGCGTTCTGGGCGCGTTCACGAACGTCCTATGGCGCCCAACCTCAGCCTCGATCTTGCGGATAGCGTCCATCACCTCGAACGGATTAGCGCGAGTTCGCAGACGACATGCCGCGTTGAAGAATCTGGGCTGTATTGAAAAGCCCACCGGCGTTGTCTCGTAAATCGATGACACTTCAACAGCGCCCAGCCGTTCAGATATTAAAGTAACGCCTCTTGTCAGGTTATCCACTTTGTCGCCCAGGTTAGAACCCAAACCCAGGTAAACGTGGCTTATCAATCGAGCCTCCAAACGACTATCGCACCAGACGCATCAACCAAGCGGCGATGAGGTCCACTCCCAGCACCAGCAAAAGGTAGCACATCAACAACAGCATAACCTTATCGTACCGGAAGAAACTCATGCCGAGCCGAAACTCACGTCCCAACCCTCGGGCGGCCACGAAACCTACTACGATGGTCGTGCGTATGACCACCTCCCATCGGTACAGCGTATAGGACAAAGATTGTGGCAATACCTGGGGAAGAACGCCGTACAGTGGCATCTGCAAGTTGCTAGCCCCAGCGGTCCTGAGCGCCCGCGCTGGTCTCGGGTCGAGGTCTTCGACGACCTCGGCAGACAGCTTACCCAGTATGCCATAGTTATGCAGTCCCAAAGCGATCGCGCCGGGCAAAATGCCTGGCGAAAAAACGAACACGATCAGCATGGCCCGTGACAGTTCGGGAACACCGCGTGTGAACAAAAACACTCCCCGCATAAAACAGAAACCCACGCCGCCTAGCGCCGATCGGCTTCCTGAAAACTCTCCGAAAGCCACGTTCCGGGCAGCAGGCAAGAACGTGAACAAAACAGCCAGGGCCGCAAATCCAATGGCAAGGACGCTCATTCCTATGGTATCTAGGGACAACCACAACGCATCGCGCCATGAAACGAAATCAAGGAACGCCGGCGTCAGTTCTGTCCCTCTGCCTAACAACTGCCCGATAAATTCCGCGACTCCAGCCCAGGTTTCAGTCATGAACAGTTCGGAGAAACCACTTTTAGCTCCCCAGAGGATTGAAGCCATGACACGACGATCAAACCGATAAATCCCAGGAACGACGCCATTGGCACGCTGATCCCAGGCTTTGCAACTTTCTGAAAATCGAGTGTCGGATCATGGACGGTCATCGAGTCAGGTTCCTTAGAACGACGCTGCTCCAAACGTCGATGGCGGCGATCACCGCTACCATGAAATACATCAGAGTCCAGACCTGGTAGTAAAACAGTCATCCATAGCCAGTTGAATCTGATAACCCAGGCCCTGTATTTCCACGAAACTGAGTCTCGCCGCAGACCTGACTCCGAACTCCAAGCGGTAGAACGTGTAACTCAACATATCAGGCATAGCCATCGGAATCCGCCCGTAGGCCAGAGTCTTGAACTCCGACGCTCCTAAAGCCCGAAGCGCTCTAAGAGGATTTTGAGGGACGTCGTTCAAAAAGTCGCCGTACAGGCGACCCAAAATTCCACTGTACGTCAGAGCCAATGCGAGAATCGCGGCCATCGGCGACAACCCAAATGCCACAACAAACAACTATGCCCAAACCAATTCGTCGAGCGCAAGAACGCCAGCACAAACCTGGCTGCCGCCGCTGTGGAGGTTCGCAGCCATCCCTCTCTGAACAACACCAGAGGCCGCAATACCCAATGGCAGACCTATTCCGACGGCCAGCGTCACTCCCGTGACTGCGAACGTCAGCGTCTTCCAGGTGGCCTCCAGGGCTAACCCCAAGAATTTCGGGGAGAGCTCCGGGGTGAATATGCTTCCGAATATTCTGACCGCAGACGACACGCCCCGAGAGTGTAAAAGTCCTCCAGTCCAGTCCACTGACAAAAGGCTCAATCCCAGCGCCGCTGCCAATAGAAGCGTCAGAAGACCACGGCCTTCCAGAGATCTACTCCTGGACGACGCTCTCACGCACCAACCCTTCCAGTTCGAACAGGCCATCCAAAAGCTCAGGCGACACGAAGGCCTCTGGCAGGTCGAACTGCTTTTCGCCGTTCCTCAGCTCAATCACACCATTGAATTGCTGATGGGCAAGATCGGTGGAATGGATGCTGGCGACAAACGTTTTGTTCGACTCTCGCGCGATTTTAGCCAGCAAGTCGATAAGGTCGGCGGCGCGAGCAGGATTCAGAGGCCGCCGGCTCGTCAGCAATAATCACCTCTGGGTCCTGCACGAGAAGCCTTGCGATGGCTACCCTCTGCTGCTCGCCGTCAGACAGCCGCGACGTCCGTTCGCGGATTCGGTCTACTAAGCCTACCTGCTCCAGCGCCCCAACGGCCAACGTCTGGTTTTTGGGATACACCAGGGACATCAGAGACTGGAGAATGCCCCACTGCCCCAGACGACCGGCAAGAACGTTGTGCAAAACACTGAGATGGGGAACGAGATCATATTGCTGGTGAATGACTCCGACAAGGCTCGATAATTCTCTGCCCGGCTTCATCTCCGAGAGGCGATGACCATTGAAAGAGATGTCGCCGGAATCGGGTTGAATCACGCCGCCCATCAAGTGAAGCAGAGTCGTCTTGCCACTGCCGCTGCGGCCGGCGATTGCGACAGCCTCGCCAGCGTTGATCTCAAACTATGTCGCATGAAGGGCCATTCCACCTGGGTAGGACTTGGACACTTGGTCAAGCCTAATGGCCGGCTGTTGTTCGTTATATGCCGCCATTAATTTTGTATGATTCCGAGGAATTTCGCCATATCTTGGATGGCCTGATAATTTTCGTTTTGAGACTCGATGAACGAGTCGGTTGAGAAAAGGTCATGGACGTCCTGGTCGCTGCCATCCAGGGATACCAACGCATTCTGTACCCTAAGGGTGAATCCGTCGCTGAACTCAGCGTCCAGGTCGCCTCGGGCCGTCCAGTTGTAGTTGAAATCTGATGGGGTCACGAAAAAATCCCGCGCCCTGGAAACATCCACCCTGCCTTCCTCAGCTGCCTCGTCCCAGACGACCTCATTCAGCACACGAGCTTGGAATGCCCCGCTCTCAACTAGCGCCCAGGTTTTGTCGTGGGAGCCTGAGAAGGTGGCGTTTCCATCAAAGTCGGTCTCTGGGTCAACTCCTGCCTCAAACAAGAAATAACGAGGCATGAGATGCGCCGAAGTGGAACTTTCGCTGCCGAAGGTGAATGTCAGTCCGTTCAGGTCTTCGAGGGTCGTAACGTCAAGTCTAACTGCGCAATGAACTTGGAGTGGAATTCGGTGTCGCGCGGGCGTTGCGCCAGAGCCAACGAGCCTGGCGAAGCGAGTCGCGCCTGAACTCCGTCAGCCCGCCGAACCACGCCATCTGTATGTCACTCCGATTGAAGGAAGTCACAGTCGCGGCATAATTAACTGTAGGAACATACTCTACCGTCAACCCTGATTCTTGACTGAGATAGTCGGTCAGAATGTCATATTTCTGGGCCAGAGTCGACGCGTTTTGATCCGGAATGCCTGCGATGCGAAACACCTTCTCATTTCCGGAGTCCCCACAAGCCGATAACACGAATCCTAAGATCACCACGCCCAACGACACCCAGAGCCTGACAACCGACATCTGCGCCAACCGCCTCGCATTTAATATTAAGTATTTAATGCACCTCATAAATTGCGTCGATGACGAAAATCATGGGAATCTGCATTTAATGTTGTTGTCTGGGACGGCACCCGTTGAACGAAGCAGAGAGGGGTTGTCATACCCGCCCCTGGAACGACCGTCTGATTGACTTCGGGATTACCTAGTCGGTGAAACCCTCGTAAAGCTTGCTCTGGGACATGTCGACAACCTGATAAGGTAGTCCGCTCGCAGCGGCGGTGCGCTGGCCTTCTTCGGTGACCAACAAAGTGCCGCCTGAGCCAACCGGCTGCCCCTTATACATGATGAGTTTTCCCGTCACAAGGCTCATCTCAGGCTGATTGCGCTCCGGGTCCAAGACTGTCACGTCTGCGTCCGCGCCTTCCGAGAAATGGCCCTTGTTATGCAGGCCCAGCATCTTTGCGGCGTTCCACGACAGCTTCTCGGCCATCTCAAGGGGGGTCAGGGCGTTGAATCCCACCAGCGCCATCGTAGACTGGATGGCGACGTTCCGAGGGTGGGAGCCGCCGTCAGTGCTGATCGCGTCGACGATGAAATTCTCTGACTCGTTTTTGGCTGTGGTCAATCGAAATGCCGAAGCTGGCAAATTAACTGGAAAACTCATTCCGACGTTGGATTTGGCCTCGTCGAACATCTTCAAAGCCTCTGCGCCCCTGGCATAGTAAACTTGGCCGCCCTTCTGTGCCACAACCGAGCCG
>DCAW01000196.1:5001-41518 GCA_002313895.1 Dehalococcoidia bacterium UBA1123 | reverse complement strand
AAGCCGTATCCGTCAGTGATCGCCTGCCTCATCCCCTCGATGGACAATTCGTACCCACGGAGTGCTAGACAGTTGCGCGGCACATCGGCCATGACCTGCCCATCCTCGTCACAGCGTCCGCTGGTTCCATTTTGGATGGCATGGTACGCCTCAGAGTTCAGTTGTCCTCGCATAGATTCCAGAATCTCCAACGCCTCGTCGCACTCATCATCAGCGTCGTCAATGACGCCTCGACAGTAGGAGTTCACATGGCAAACGTGGAGCCTTCCTGTGCCGACCAACTTCGGAATTTCCCGAACGCCGTCAATCTGACTGCCGGTGTCGGTTGTGCCCAGATGAAAGGCGACGTAGGCTCGACGCTCGTTGCAAGCGGCGATGATGTCTGCGCTATCTTCCGGCGTAAACGGATGGTATCCGCCGAGAATCTTTACGCCCAGACACCCCTGTCGAAGCGCATTATCAACGATGCTTCCCATCGTGCGATAGGGCAGCTTGCCGGTGGGAATAGTCAATCCGGGGATTAGAGCGAACTGGCCGGCTACGTTCAGCCCTGCGCCTCTGCGCTTGATGCCGTCGATCAATGTAGGCCCGGTGCCTCCCATATCCAGAACCGTCGTCGTTCCTGCTCGCGCCAGCATACCGTAGCCTAAAGCGGGGTCCCAGTTTCGAGACAGTCCGGCGACGTGGGCATGGGTGTCGATCTGTCCGGGCATGACCCACATGCCGCTGACGTCGATAACGTCATCGGCAGTTGTGGGGTCCAATTCAGGCTCGACCCTCACGATTTTGCCGTCGGTGATTCCAACATCTGCCCGCGCTTCGAGACCGTTCTTGGGGTCCAGAACCGTGCCTCCAGCCAGTATCAAGTTGTGCCTCGCCATAGTCCTCACTCACATAGAAAATACCGGCGTCGAAAAGACATCTGACGCAGGCCGAATATATAGTACACTACGGGCGCAGACCGGTAGTACTCAAGCGTAGAATCGCGCGGATTCACCTGGTTGGGCATCGAAGAGTTCATGAAACACGAAATGATAATCTCTCGAACCACGATCGGATGAGACCCCTACGGCGTCGAATAGAGAATTAGGATAACTCCTCGATGCCCAATTCACTGGCAACGGTCACCAAAATCCAGATGGATATCAAAGACTGCCTACGAAGTGTCGGCGAAGTTTTTCGAGCGTTTCGAGATCAGGATTCCACCCGCATTTCCTACGGCGTTTTGTCGTCTGACAGGCGCTGGTTTGTTAAGCATTCTAATCACCCGCGAGGTCTTGCCTCTCTAGAGCGAGTGTACAATCTAAACATGAATGTGCGCCACGCCGCTTTGCCCCGCCTGAGCAACAGATTCGAGACCGTGAATGGCGTCGCGCTGGTCTATGATTGGGTTCCAAGCGAGAACCTATACGCGAGCAGTCGGTACTCCGCAGCCCGGCTTCGAGTCGATCTGACGATCCCAAGAGTCCGTTTTTGGTTGGCGCCAGTTGATGATATCGTCCAATCATTGAACACGATATTCGATGTGCAACTCACATTGGCGGATCGAGGTTACGTCGCTGTTGACCTTTACGACGGCTGCTTCATTTATGACTAGGACGTTTCGCGCACGTACGTGTTCGACTTGGACGAATATCGAACCGGGCCATTCATTCTGGACGCTAACCGGCTTCCCGGTTCACCGCGGTTCATGGCCCCGGAAGAGTGGAACAAAGGCGCAATAATCGACCAGGTAACCAACGTGTTCACGCTCGGGCGCACAGCCGCAGAATTTCTCGGAACAGGCGCTACTTCAGTCGACGCATGGATGGGGACGGATCGCATGCGATTGGTAACATTAAAGGCCACTTCGGAAAACCGCTCAGCGCGACACCGATCCGTTAGAGAGTTTGTCGAGGACTGGAAATCCGTCGACTAAGCGGCGCATCTCTCTCCGACAATAAATAGGGGCTGGCGATTGCGCCAGCCCCTATGAATATTCACTCGAACCTTGATTGCCGGCGCCTAATCACCGGGCACTGGCGCTGGGACTGCTGGCATGCCAGCAGCGGGAGGAGCATCGAACGGTGCATCGAATAAATCTGGCACCTGCTCTTCGTCAATCGTCTCATGTTCCAGGAGGTAGTCAGAGATGTGGTCCAGCCTGACTCTCTCTTCTGTGAGAATACGCTTGGCGGTGTCGTAGGCGGTTTGAATGAGACGGCGAACCTCTTCGTCGATGGTTTTGGCAACTCTGTCGCTATAATCTCTCTGCTCAGAGATTTCTCGGCCCAAGAACAACATCTCTTCGCGCTTGCCAAATGTCCTCGGTCCTAGCTTCTTGCTCATCCCGTAGCGTGTCACCATCGTCTGGGCGATGTTTGTCGCCTGTTCGAGGTCATCGCTAGCACCGGTGGTGATCTCGCCGAACACCAACTCTTCGGCAACTCTGCCGCCCATAGCCATCGCCAGTCTGGCCTCTAGCTGATTGCGCGTAATTAGGCTTCTGTCCTCTGTGGGTATCGTCTTGGTGAACCCACCTGAATGGCCTCTAGCGACGATGGTGACCTTCACCACTGGGTCGGCTTCCGGCAGCATGTGAGCGACCAGAGCATGGCCTGATTCGTGGTAGGCGGTCATACGCTTTTCTCGGTCGTTGATACGGCGGCTCTTTCGCGCAGGGCCAGCCGTCACTCGGTCTATAGATTCGTAAAATTCTTGGGGGCCGATCTCTTTCTGGTTCTGTCTAGCGGCCAGGATCGCTGATTCGTTCACTAGGTTTGCCAGATCGGCGCCGCTGAATCCCACCGTTTGGCGCGCAACCAATTCGAGGTCCACGTCTGCGCTCAGAGGCTTGCCCTTGGAGTGAACCTCAAGAATCTGCTTGCGCCCACGTATATCTGGATTGTCCAACGTCACTCGTCGGTCGAATCTTCCAGGTCTCAACAGTGCAGGGTCCAGAATGTCAGGTCGGTTTGTCGCCGCCAGGACGATCACATTGGTCGCTGTGTCGAAACCATCCATCTCCACGAGAATCTGGTTCAACGTCTGTTCGCGCTCGTCATGGCCTCCGCCAAGCCCGGCTCCTCGATGCCGTCCCACAGCGTCAATCTCATCCACGAACACTATGCACGGTGAGTTGCGTTTGGCCTGGTCGAACAGGTCTCGCACACGGCTGGCTCCAACGCCAACGAACATCTCCACAAACTCGGAGCCGGATATGGAGAAGAAGGGAACGCCTGCCTCGCCTGACACGGCTCTTGCCATCAGGGTTTTGCCGGTCCCGGGAGGGCCGATAAGCAGAACGCCCTTGGGAATCTTGGCTCCTAGTGCAAGGAATCGTTCCGGGAACTTGAGGAACTCGACTACTTCTAGAAGCTCCTCTTTAGCCTCCTCGACGCCGGCGACGTCGTCGAAGCTAACCGTCGGGCCGTTGCCCGTAGCCACCCTGGCCCGACTGCGTCCAAAGCTGAATGTTTGGTTAGAGTTGCCCTGCGCCTGCCGCATCATGAACAACAGTATGGCGCCGAAGAAAACCAAAGGCAGGAAGTTGAACAAAATTCCAAAAAGGCTGGAAAGTCCACTGGAGCCTTTGACGACTATTTCAATTTTCGTGGTGAGGGGATCAACGCCAGCCCGTTCCAGGAGTTCGACAACGCTGGCTTCGGCCTCCTTGCGGGAGGTAAGCGCTTCGCCGCTGACCGTGAGGATATCCAGCTCGTTGCCACGTATCTCGATAACGGCCAAATCGCCTCCCGCGGCCAATGACACGACTTCGTTAATCGAAATCTCCTGCGAACCGCCAACGGAGTCAGAAAACAGCGTGAACACAATGGCCGTTATTGCCACGATAATCAGCAGGTAAATCAGGCTTCTTCGCATTGATCGCCCGTCCATTTGTCACACAACTCCTTGTGTTGGAAACTCCGATATTCAAACTATCGAAGAATAGTCCCTGCCGCCACGGTTGACGGGCATTGTTTGGAGGGGTTTGGGTACGTTCCCAGTATAGCAGATCGACATTCAGATCAATGAGTCGAAGCCGGGTAATCGCGATGTTTTTCGGAGAGCAACGGAGTTGGATCTGGGCCATTTCACGTCCGCCATTCCAATCTCGTTGACACCAACACGGCCACCTATATAAGATGCCGTCTGGATCACAGGCACGATGGAATTCATCTTCAGCAACATAAACGCACGCCGAAGCGCAATAGACAGAATTGGATGACTCCATGTCTACTTCTGACAACTTCGATCGCACCTCCCTTTTTGAAACACATCAGCGGCTGAACGCTCGCATCGTGGAGTTCGCGGGCTGGGAGATGCCAATTCAATATGGCGGCATCCTGGAGGAGGTGAACCAGGTCCGCTCCAACGCCGGTTTGTTCGACGTGTCCCATATGGGTAGGCTAGAGATCGAGGGACCGTATGCGGCAATGATGTTGGACCGCGTGCTGAGCGTTAACGTCCCGAAACTCAGGCAGGGCCGCGCCCGCTACAACGTTATCTGCGACGAGAATGGGGGCATAATCGACGATTGCATTATATATCGGCGAGGCGCCGAGAAATTCTTGCTCATACCTAATGCGTCCAACACCCCGCCTGTCGTGAAATGGCTCGAACGTTGGACCCCGGACGATGCCCAACTCACGATAACGAACGTCACAACCCAGACCGCCATGATCGCCTGTCAGGGTCCGAACTCGGTAGAATACCTCCAAAAGCTGACCGAGACCGACCTGTCGGCAGTGCGCCCATTCAGAGCAATTGACGCTCAGGTATTGGGGCACGATTCATTTTTGGCGCGGACGGGGTACACTGGCGAGGACGGGTTTGAGATAATCCTTCCCGCCGAAGCCGCATCGGATATATGGGGAGGCCTTATGGACCTGGGCGCGGCAGCATGTGGTCTCGGCGCCCGCGACGTACTGAGGCTGGAGGCGGGCTTGCTCCTGCACGGCAACGACATGGACACTTCGATCAACCCTTACGAAGCCGCGTTGGATAAATTCGTCGATCCCGATAGAGATGGCTACGTGGCAGGCCAGATACTGAGGAATATCAGAGACGAAGGCCCAAGCCGAAAACTGGCGGCCTTTAGCATGATCGGTAGAGGGATACCCAGGCACGGATACGCCATATCGGATGGACAAAACGCCATCGGCGAGGTCTCAAGCGGAGGCCCGTCTCCCACGCTTGACATGAATATAGGTATGGGCTATGTTCCTATCGAATATTCGACCCTAGGCTCCACGATATTCATCGAAATCCGCGGGCGTCCGGTCGAAGCCAAAGTAACCACACTTCCCTTCTATACACGGAGACGCAACGCATGAACCCCCCAGACTTGAAATACTCAAAGGAGCACGAATGGGTCAGGAGCGAATCTGACTCGGTTGTCGTAATGGGCATCACCGAGTTCGCTCAGGACAGTCTGGGCGACGTGGTGTTCGTCGAGATACCCGATGAGGACGCCGAACTGACCCAGGGTGAGAAGATGGGCGAGATCGAATCGGTGAAGGCGGTGTCCGATCTGTACTCCCCGGTCAGCGGCAAGGTCATTAAGCGCAACGAATCGCTGATCGACAATCCCGAACTGGTTAATGAAGGCCCTTTCGAGCAAGGTTGGATGTTGAAGGTGGAAATCAAAGACGCCTCTGAATTGGACAACCTGCTCTCTGCAGATGACTATAACTCGTTCCTCAAATCTGGAGCCTGATCGCAATATGTCAGGCAATGACTACCAGTCTCCGTACACTCCCAACACCGACCATGACCGACAACAGATGCTTGAAGCCATCGGCGTCAGCTCTGTCGAAGAATTGTTCAAAGACATACCCGAAGGCTACACAACCGACTCTCTAGATCTGCCTCCGGCGCTCTCGGAACCGGAATTGATGGCCTATGCCCAGGAGTTAGCCGCGAGCAACATGGTTCCCGGCGACTACGCCTGCTTCCTGGGAGCGGGGGTCTATCGCCACCACATTCCGGCTGTGGTCAGACAGATTACTGGCCGCAGCGAATTCATGACTGCCTACACGCCCTACCAGCCTGAAGTCTCCCAGGGAACCCTTCAGACAGCATACGAGTTCCAGACGTTGATTAGCCAGTTGACAGGCATGGAAGTCGCCAATCTGGGCATGTACGATGGCTCGACTTCGATGGCCGAAGCGGCGCTTATGGCGGCGCGGATCACCAAGTTTGACCGAATCTCGATAATGGACACAGTCTCGCCTCTGTACCGAGAAGTGTTGGACACCTACGCTCAGGCTCCCGGACTTAAAATTGACACTTTCACGAGCAGTCAGACCGAGTTGGAAGAAGGGACAGCCTGCCTGATCGTTCAGCAGCCCAACTTCTTTGGCTACATGGAGGATATGACAGCGCTCTCAAAGCTAGCCCATGACAACGGCGCTTTGCTCATCGTAAGCGCAGACCCGATTTCGCTGGCGATGTTCAAGCCGCCTGGAGACTACGACGCCGACATAGTCGTGGGAGAGGGACAACCGATGGGCGTACCTCCGACATTCGGTGGCCCATTCGTGGGTCTGTTCGCCTGCAAGCAAGAATACATCCGCCAAATGCCTGGACGTATCGTCGGAAAGACCGTCGACACCAAGGATCGCACCGCCTACGTGCTGACGCTCCAAACACGTGAACAACACATCCGACGTGAGCGGGCGACCTCCAACATCTGCACCGCCGTGGCCCTCATCGCGTTGATGTCCACGGTATATATGTCCTCCAATGGGAAACGAGGCATGCGTCACGTAGCCGAGCTTTGCTATCACAAAGCCCACTACGCGGCCACACTCATCGACGATTTACCAGGTTATTCGGCAAAAACAGACGAGACATTCTTCCAAGAATTTGTTGTCGAATGCCCGTTGCCCCCCTCTGAATTAAACGAAAAATTATTGGACTACAAGATCATCGGTGGACTGGACATCACCGCCCAAGTCCCCAATGGGATGCTCGTGTGCGCCACCGAGGTCAACACGCGGGAAGAGATCGAAAGACTGGCCGGCGCTCTAGCAGAAATCGGAACAGGCAAATGACATCCCTTCTCGAAAAATTCGAGCTGAATCGTCGTCAACTTCTAATGGAGCGCAGTTCTCCCGGCAGGATCGGAACCACGCTGCTCCCTCTGGACGTGCCGGAGTCCGAATTGCCCGATAGCGCAATTCTCCGAGAAGAGCTTGAGATGCCGGAGGTAAGCGAGGGCGATCTGGTAAGGTACTTCTCCCAGATCAGCCAGTTCAATTTCTCCATCGACCACAATTTCTACCCGCTTGGCTCTTGCACTATGAAGTACAACCCCAAGCTGAACGACGAAGTTGCGTCCCTTCCGGGCCTTGCCCAGATTCACCCGCTTCAACCAGAATCTACAGTTCAGGGAGCCATCAAACTATTATGGGAGCTACAGGATCGACTGGCCGAAATCACCGGCCTGGTGGGAGTGTCCCTGGCGCCGATGGCCGGCGCTGACGGCGAGCTTGCCGGGATGCTCATGACCCGCGCTTATCATCTGGAGCGGGGAGACACCCAAAGAAAGAAAGTCCTCATCCCTGACAGCGCCCACGGGACCAACCCCGCCTCCGCGGCAATGGCTGGTTTCGATGTTGTGTCCCTTCCATCGGACGCCGACGGCAACACCGATCTGAACGCCATGAGAGCCGCCGCGGACGATGAGCTTGCGGCTCTCATGATCACATTGCCCAGCACGCTTGGGCTGTTTGACACAAACATTCTTGAAGTCACTCAGATCGTCCGGGATGCCGGAGGCATCGTGTATGGCGACGGCGCGAACCTCAACGCGATCGTCGGTCGTGTCAGGCTGGGCGATTTGGGTTTCGACGTCATACATTCCAATTTGCACAAAACCTTCACACAACCCCACGGAGGCGGGGGTCCAGGCTCCGGTCCGGTAATCGCTGGCGAAAGGTTGGTTGATTATCTTCCCCTGCCCATCGCAACACGCACCGGCTCCGATAACAACGAATATTTTTCTCTGGGAACGCCACCCAAGACCATCGGTCGCATGGGCGCGTTCCACGGCAACTTCGGGGCATTGGTCCGCGCTTATGCTTACATTTCCACTCTGGGGAAAGAAGGCATACCAAAGATCAGCGAGGATTCAGTAATCAACGCCAACTATATCCTCAGCCAGTTGAAGGGCTACTACGACCTGCCTTACGACCGAACGTGCATGCACGAAGTCGTTTTTTCAGCACGGAACCTGAAACGCGATCATGGCGTAAGCGCGTTGGACGTGTCCAAACGTCTCATCGACTACGGCATACATCCTCCAACGATGTACTTCCCGTTGATTGTCGAAGAGGCCTTGATGATCGAGCCGACAGAGACCGAGTCCAAAGAGACGTTGGATTACTTCATCGAGGTCATGAAAACCATCGCCCAGGAAGCGGCTGACGACCCTGACCTGCTGCATAATGCGCCTCACAACACGCCAAACACTCGCGTAGATGAGGCCCGCGCGGCCAGACGACCAAACCTTCGTTGGCGTAGAGAATCCTGAATTAGAGGCAGGAATTCTCGAAGTTTTGTACAATCCAAGCGGCGCACGCCACGATAACTTAAGAGAGGCGTCGTGATTAGACCTCATAACTCCAAAACTAGGAGATTAGAACTATGGTAGATGTCGGACAGGCAGCTCCAGATTTCAAGCTCCCGGCCCACAACGGGTCAGGAGTCAGTCTTAGCGATTTCAAAGGCGAGAACAACGTCGTTCTATCGTTCCACATATTCTCATTCACAGGCGGTTGAACGCACCAGGTCTCCACATTCCGGATATTCAATTCTGGATTTGAGGAGAGAGATACCCAGGTTCTGGGTATTAGCACAGACGCTCGACCGACTCAGGTAGCCTACGCGGCTTCAGTGGGATCGATTCCCTACCCCCTTCTCGCCGACTTCGAGCCGAAAGGCGCGATGTCTAAACTATATGGGGTGTATAACGAAGAGCGTGGCACAGCCAATCGATCGGTGTTCATAATCGACAAAGAAGGCATCGTCCGTTGGAAACAAGAGTTCGGCAACGCCGCGGACATCGATCCAAAAGCGATCATGGCCGAGATCGACAAGCTCTAGATCACAACATCGCGATAATATCCACGTGTGGGCGGGTTGATTGACCCGCCCACACTGTTTCTGCGATTCATCGATCGGCTAGAATACGAGGGAAATCTGATAACGAGCGTGATACCCCATGAGTGATGACTCGACCCCAAAAGAGCACGTATTCAGCGAGGGCGACCAGGCTCTGATCGTCGACCGCAGAGACCGTCAATACCTCGTCCAACTGACACAGGACAACCGATTTGAGTCCCATGTCGGCAACTTCGATCTGTCCAAGCTAATCGGAATGCCCTATGGCAGTTGGCTCACGTCGCCTTCCGGCCACAGAATCATCGCTTACAAGCCAACGCTGGCGGACATCACGTTGCGGATGCCCCGAATCGCCACCGTGATGTATCCTAAAGACCTGGCAACCCTCCTGGTGTACGCAGACATATTCCCTGGCGCAAAAGTGCTGGAGGCGGGCGCAGGCTCTGGAGCGACCACGATGACCCTCCTGAGGGCGGTTGGAGAATCCGGGCAGGTGATTTCCTATGACACACGCCAGGATATGCTGGATCAAACGTTAGCGAACGTAAAGTTGGCGAACTCCGATCCTCATAACCTCACGTTGAAGCAAAACAACATCTACGAGGGCATTGAGGATGATGGCATTGACAGGCTAGTGCTTGACCTGCCTGAACCGTGGCACGTTGTGCCTCACGCCTCGGACAAACTGGTTCCCGGCGGGATGCTGTTCAGCTTCCTGCCAACGATACTTCAGGTCCACGATCTGACGCTCGCATTGCGGGAACAGGGAACGTTCAACCTCATTGAGACGATGGAAGTCACAATGCGTCCCTGGTCGGTCGGAGGACGAAGCGTCAGGCCATCCCACCGGATGATCGGCCACACAGGGTTCATCACAACCGCAAGAAAAAGCTCACCCCGACCCGACCCAGAAGACGAAGCAAATGAGGAATCTAATGGCTGAAATGCTTTGGACTCGGTCAGGGACTTTGATCTTCATGCTGATCCTGATCGAACGGCCAGAGATGGTCTATCGTAAATTCAGTCTGAGAGAGTCGGCCGGCAAATAACGGGATATGTTCGGGTCGGAGCAGCGGAGCAGGCAGGGCCGTTGTTCGTGATGCGTCAAGAATAAGCGACTCGAAACTTCGCACGCCAGTCCTCTTTTGCTGGATCAATACTAAGTAGCTACCCAGGCCGCCGGGTTTGACAAGTTCGCGAATGGCCGTGAGGTTGGCATCGCGCTCATAAGCATCTATTTTCAATTCGCTGATATCCTTCTCAATCTCTCTCATGCCGATATCGTTAAGAAATTCAGCTTGGCTGAGCAAGACCAGAGGAGAAAGGCCCGACGCTCTGCCCTCATCCACCACCGCGGTGAAATCGACATGCGCCGTAATGTCCTGACGCCCTATGCGCTGGTACGGACTGGAGCCGTCGGTATGTCGGAAATAGGTCTGAAGCGTTCCCATTGATCGTTTGGCAGAGTACAGCTGCTCGGCCTCATGCCCATAGTCGATCGTTATTACAAAACCCCGATCCAATACTCTGGACACTCGTTCCATCCAAGGCGATATGTCCAAATTGACTTCGCCCTTGAACCCTTCTGGCAGTGGGCGCCCCAAGTTTTCGAGACGTCGTGAGATGAGCGGAGTCGAAGGCGCTCCGAACTCTTCGACCAACTCGCCTGCATTGTTGATGGTCACGAATGTTTCCTTGAGCGTCCCATCGTCTATTCTGAACCGGTGGACAGGAAAAGCGTCCACAAGCTCGTTCGAGATCACGCATCCGGTAATACCCATCTCGGCGACACCGGACGTTGTTCTGTCGGTCGTGAGATATTCCAACGCCCTGGTGAACTCGGGTTGAAGATGTTTCGTGAACTCAACCAGGTCACGGGCCAAAAGTCCGTCGCCTGCGCCCATCTCAACTGTGTGAAACGGTTCTGGCCGTCCCATTACTTCCCAAATCCGCTCTAGCTGCAAGGCCAAGAGCGCCCCGAATGCCGGATGAGCCGCCGGGCTAGTAAAGTAGTCGCCAGCCCCGCCAACGACTTTTTGAGTCGTGTAGTAACCACCTTCAGGATAATAGAGGGCGGTTTCCATAAAATCCGCGAACGTGATGCGACCTTCTGAAGCGATTCTCCGTCGAATCTCCGTCTCAGCCAGGTTTTGGCCAACTCTATCTTTCTTCATACTCCGCTCGTTGCCACTCGAATTGGCGCAAACAACAGGGGCGCCACCTGAGTGACGCCCCTGATTATGTTGCCTTGCCGGTCTTGGCGAAGCGTTATGTGGCCTTTTTCTGTTGCCTCGCGCGCCTGCCCTGGCCTCCGTCGCGGTCCCAGCCAGAACCCTGAATGGAGTTCTTGAATTCCTGGGTCATGCCGCAAATCTTGCATTTTCCCTCGCTGGTTGGGCCGTTGGGTTGGTCGATAACCCAGTGGTGCATGCAATCCGATACTACTTCTTCAACTGCCTCTTCGGTCACGTTTGGTACCCTCTTTCTAAGGTGTCGCTACTCGATTTGTTGCGACCCTTTACCCTCTTTCTCCGATAGGGACGTATGGCACGTCCATCTCCCCAGTATAGAGGAGTCTGGGCCTGAGTAGGATATTGTTCTCGAATTGTTCCACTACCTGGGCTGTCCAACCCGGAATGCGTCCCATCGCAAAGATGGAGATGAACAGGTCGTCAGGAATCCCCAACAGGTAATAGATTGTGCCAGAGAAGAAGTCAACGTTCTGGTAGATACCCCTTCGTCTGTATGGTTCCATTGCCTCGATGACGTTCTGGAGAATCGAGAACCATTTCGGTTCACCTTTGCGTTCTCCCAGAGCTTTAGCGTCATCTTGAAGATGGACAGACCGCGGGTCAATTGCCCTGTAGACGCGGTGGCCGAAACCCATGATTCTGCCGCCGGAATCCAGACGCTCCCTGACGTAGTTCTCTGCGTTCTCCTCAGTGCCGATTTCCTGTGCCATCTTCATGACCTCTTCAGCCGCGCCACCGTGCGACGGACCCTTAAGGACCGCGACGCCTGTTGTGACCGCGCAATGCAAGTCCGCAACGGTCGATGCCGCGACTCTGGCGCCGAACGAGGATGCGTTAATGCCATGCTCGGCGTGGAGGACGAAGTCCTTGTCGATAAGGTCCGAGTCCACCTGCTCTGGAAGCTCTCCGAAAAGCATGTTCAGGAAGTTCGCCGCCTGGTTTAGGTTGGAGTCGGGCGCTATCGGGTCTTTACCGTCACGCACTCTCGCATGGGTGGCGACGATAGTTGGAGCCTGAGCCGTGAGCCGAAGACCTTTGCGAAGGGTAGCTTCGGTGGAGTTGTCTTCGGTGTCTGGATCGTATGCAGAGAGGGCTGAAATCGCTGTCCGAAGCACGTCCATAGGATGTGAATTGCGGGTCAGTTTAATGATATCCACAATTTCGTCGGGAATTAATCGCGCGGCTTTCAATGTAGCGTCAAACTCGTCGAGTTGCGCCTGAGTGGGCAATTTCCCGTACATGACCAAATAGGCGGTTTCCTCGAAATTCGAGTGGACGGCCAGTTCGTCGATGTTGTAGCCGCGGTAGAGCAGTTTGCCGATGTTGCCATCAATAAAACTGCTCTTGCTTCTGTCGATGTAAACTTCCCGAAGGCCGCGGTGAAGCTGGACCTTCTCTTCGGTCATATTTATTCCTCCCTGGACTATTGATATCTGTCGTAGGTAAAGATTGCCAAAAAATTGGTGACGCAGAGTTCGCGCATGGCAAATTTGAACAGGAACCAGTAGCCGGTTTCACAGCTTGAGCGCGTGCCAAAAATGCACGCCAATTCTAGCATCGGCCTACCTGAGTGTCAAGAAAGTCACGCCTAACAGCAATGCGCCTAGGGCGGTGATATTTCCCTGCAATCTGCGCCCATTTATGACAGCCTCACATCAGGGATTTTCCTGTTTTAACGATTCGTGTTACAGGATTCACAAACGGGCGTCAAGAGGATATACTTTACCCGAATTTAGACCTGCTACTGCGTCGCCCCTCGCCGGTGAGTCACATGAATCAAAGGCACATCGGAAGCGCGAGCGTCGACCGAGGATTTGTATGCAATCTATGGACGTTCCTGAGGTTGTCGTATTGAGACTGCCTCTATATGTCAGAGCGCTCACCCAGCTTCAGATGGGTGGAACCGAAGTGGTCAGTTCACAGCAGTTAGGTGCCCATCTCCAAATGACGCCTGCTCAGATCCGAAAAGACCTGAGTTATTTCGGCAGATTCGGCAAACAGGGCCGAGGATATAACATCCAATTTCTGCTCAAAGAGTTGCGTGACATACTGGGGCTGACGAAGGAGTGGCGAGCCTGTCTCGTTGGCGTTGGCAGATTAGGCAGAGCGATTATCAACTACACCGGCTTCGCTCCTGAAGGATTCACAATCGTCGCTGCATTCGACAGCAACGACGACCAGGTCGGGACGGACGTTGGAGGCATCCAGGTATTGCCAATGGGTGACCTAGCGAAGGTCATCGCCAAGCAGGATGTCACGATCGGAATCGTGGCCGTGCCAGCTGTCCAGGCTCAACCAGTGATCGACATTCTGGTCAAAGGCGGCGTTAAAGGGATACTCAATTACGCTCCAGTGGCCCCGCAAGTCCCTCTGGGCATCGTGATGCGGAACATTGACCCGGTGCTCTCATTGCAGTCAATGACATTCTACCTGAAAGATGGTTAGACCGGGCTCAGATCGAGCAATTCGGTGCCAAAAACCGAGTGCCCCCACTCACTGAAATGCGACAAGGGTCCGAAATGCGGACCCTTGTGTTTTCATCGGTTCGGTTAAAATATCCTGCGGCTGTCTTTTTTAGACCACGTCTCGACGACGACGACGTCGGGCCACAGCGACTCGTGCTTGTGAGCGACGCACGGAAGCCAAAGCGCGTTCGAGGTCCATGTCGGCTGGCGCGGAGGCTACGCGCTCTTGCGCCCGCTGGAGAGCCGCTTCGGCTCGATCCATGTCGATCTCGTCAGCGTCTTCAGCCGTGTCAGCGAGAATGGTTGCCTTGTCCCCAAGTACCTCCAGAAAACCGCCGCTGACGGCCATGAAGGTCTCCTCACCGTCTTTGACGACACGGAGTTCCCCTGGATTGAGCACGGTCAGAAGCGGAGCGTGACTGGGCAATATGCCCAATTCGCCGTCGATGCCGGGGGCCACGAGTATGTCAATTTTCTCGGAGTATACCACTCGTTCGGCGGTCACGATCTCCAAAATCAGTTCTGACATGTGGTGAATTTACTCCTAAACGGTTAGCCTTGCGCTGCCATCACTTCGGCTTTCTCCAGGGCTTCCTCAATCGGACCAACCATGTAGAACGCCTGCTCAGGCAGATCGTCATGCTCGCCCGCGAGAATCTGCTGGAAGCCCCTCACTGTGTCGCGAATCGGCACGTAGCGGCCTTCCTGGCCTGTGAATGCTTCAGCCACGAACATGGGCTGAGAGAGGAAACGCTGAATCTTGCGAGCGCGGGTAACCGTGAGCCGGTCCTCATCGGACAATTCTTCGATGCCCAGAATCGCGATAATGTCCTGAAGGTCGCGATACCGCTGCAATACCTGCTGGACGCCTCTGGCAACATCGTAGTGTTCTTGCCCAACGACACCTGGCTCCAAAATTCTTGAGTTTGAAGACAGGGGGTCCACCGCGGGGTACAGTCCTTGCTCGGCGATTGAGCGTTCCAGGGCCACAACCGCGTCGAGGTGCCCGTAGCTGGTCACAATGCCGGGGTCAGTGTAGTCGTCTGCAGGCACGTATATCGCCTGGAACGACGTAATCGAGCCATTCTTGTCCGAAGTGATCCGCTCTTCTAGAGCGCCCATCTCGCTGGCAAGGGTGGGCTGGTATCCGACCGCGGAGGGCATCCTGCCCAACAGCGCAGAGACTTCCATGCCCGCGAGAATATATCTGTAGATATTATCGACAAAGAGCAGGACGTCCTGTCCGCGCTCCTCTTTGAAGTATTCAGCCATCGTGAGACCAGTCAGTCCGACGCGGGCTCGAATGCCCGGAGGCTCGTTCATCTGTCCGAAGACCAGAACCGTGGTGTTCAGAACGCCGGACTCTGCCATCTCGCGCCACAGGTCGTTGCCCTCGCGTGAGCGTTCGCCCACGCCGGCAAACACCGACACTCCTTTGTGAACCGCGCCGATGTTGCGGATAAGCTCCTGAATAATCACGGTCTTGCCAACGCCGGCTCCGCCATATGCTCCGACCTTGCCGCCTTTGGTGAACGGAGTGATCAGGTCCATGACCTTGATGCCGGTTTCCAGAATCTCTACCCCAGTGGCTTGGTCTTCAAAGGAAGGCGGGTCGCGGTGGATAGCCCAATGGAACTCGGCGTCCACCTCTTCCAAATTGTCCAACGGCTCACCGAGCGCGTTGAATAACCTGCCGAGTGTCGGGTCTCCCACAGGCACAGTAATGGCAGCGCCAGTGTCTTCGACTTCAACTCCCCGCCGCAGCCCTTCTGTCGGCCCCATGGCGAGACAGCGGACCCAGTTGTTCCCCACGTGCTGCTCCACTTCGAGAACAAGACGTTTGCCGTCGATCTCGGTGTGAAGAGCGTTAAAAATCGTCGGCATGTCCTCGGGCGGAAACTCCACGTCCACGACAGTGCCGATTATCTGGGATATTTTTCCTGTTGCCATGCTGTATTTCTCCGATACGGGAACGTAGCAGTCCCGTGCTGTGGGACTTTTTGAACACTAAGCTTCAACTGCCGCCGCGCCGCCCACGATGTCGAGCAGTTCGGCGGTGATGGACTCCTGCCGAGCCTTGTTCATGACGAGAGTGAGGTCGCTAATCATCTCATTGGCGTTGTCGGTCGCGGCTCGCATTGCCACCATACGGGCTGATTGCTCGCTGGCGATATTCTCAAGCAAAGCGTGAAAAATCTGAATCTCAATAAACCGAGGGATCAATTGTCCCAACACTTCCAGAGGGTTGGGTTCGTAAATATATCCCACAGCGTCTTGTGGTCTCAACTGTGCTGGGATCACAGGAAGCAGTTGCTGAACCACAGGCCTTTGCACAGTGGTGTTCACATAGTCGGCGTACACAACGTGCACAGAGTCGGTCTCCCCGTTCGTGTAGGCATTCATAGCTAATTGAGCGACAGGAGTGATTTCAGTTATTGATGGTCTGTCATCAATATCGGTGAACACCGCCCGCACATTCGCGCCAGCGCGAACCATGAAATCCCGGCCCTTCTTGCCGACCGCCAGGACACTGAATTCGCCGCCCAACGGCGCAACAAACTCGGCGGCGGTCCTAAGGATATTGGAGTTCAAACCGCCAGTCATCCCCCGGTCAGGGGTGATGAGGATTATTTCCGTCTTTTTGACCTCACGAGTCCTGAGCATAGGGGGCAGATCGTCCTCGTCGTGAGGTTGAGCCGCCAGGTTCGCCAACAACGCAGACAGCCCGACCGAATAGGGTCTGCTCAACAGGGCGGCTTCCTGCGCTCGCCGCATTTTTGACGCCGCGATCATAGACATCGCCTGGGTGATTTTGGCGGTGTTCTCGACACTGCGGATGCGCCGCCTTAGTTGCCTTACGCTTTCAACCATTCTCTTTGCTAACCTTTATGTTCTTGCCATTGCAGGGCCGTGACATATTTTTAATCACAAGCGACAGACTAAAAAGGAACGCTGGTTTTGAATTCTTCAATTGCGGATTTCAGAGCCGATTCGGTCTCGTCGCTGAACTGTTTCTCGTCGGCGACGGTCTTGAGAATCTCAGGATGGTTCGAGTCCATAAAACTATGGAATGCTTGCTCGAAGCTGCCGATTTTGGCAATCTCCACATCATCCATGAAGCCATTTACCAACGCGAACATAACCACAGCCTGCTTTTCCATAGGCTGGGGAACGTTTAAGGCTTGCTTCAAAAGTTCGGTTGCCCTCTGGCCCCGCTCCAACTGGTTACGGGTGGCGACGTCCAGGTCGGAGGTACCGAACTGGGCGAAGGTAACGAGCTCACGATACTGGGCCAAGTCGAGCCTCAGACTGCCTGCCACCGACCGGATTGCCCGCGTCTGAGCGGCGCCGCCCACGCGAGACACCGAGAGTCCCGCATTCACCGCGGGCCGGATACCGGAGTTGAAAAGCTCAGTTTCCAGGTATATCTGGCCGTCGGTGATGGAGATGACGTTGGTGGGCACGTATGCCGAAACGTCGCCTGCCTGGGTCTCGATAATGGGCAGAGCGGTGATCGAACCGCCGCCGTGGGCATCATCCATCTTGGCTGAACGCTCCAACAGGCGACTGTGCAGGTAGAAAACGTCTCCAGGGTAGGCTTCACGACCGGGAGGGCGCCTGAGCAGCAGGGACATCTCGCGATAGGCCCATGCGTGCTTGGTGAGGTCGTCGTAAACGATCAAAGCGTCTTTGCCCTGATCCATGAAGTACTCGGCCATCGCGGTGCCGGTGTATGGAGCGAGGTACTGCATCGGCGCTGGATCGGAGGCGTTGGCGGCGACGATTATGGTATGCTCCATAGCGCCGAATTGCTCCAACATGCCGAGGGTCTGGGCCACCTTGCCTGCCTTCTGTCCGATGGCGACGTAGATGCAGACCAGGTCTCCGCCCTTCTGGTTGATGATTGCGTCGAGTGCGATCGCGGACTTGCCGGTGGAGCGGTCGCCGATGATAAGCTCGCGCTGGCCGCGGCCAATTGGAATCATCGTGTCGATGGCCTTGATCCCGGTCTGGACAGGAGTGTCGACCGACTTTCGAGTGGAAACGTCGGGAGCGACGATTTCGACAGGTCGGTTCTCGGAACTATCGAGAGAGCCTTTGCCATCTATCGGCGTTCCCAGAGCGTCAACGACTCGCCCCAACAGGCTTTCGCCCACAGGAGTCTCGACGATGCGACCCGTGCCTCTAACTGTCGAGCCTTCTTTGACAGTTCGGGTGTCACCCATGATCACGACGCCGACGCTGTCCTCTTCCAAGTTCAGCGCCATCCCTGTGGTGCCGCCCTCGAACTCCAAGAGTTCGGTGTATGCGACGCCGGAGAGACCGTGCACCTGGGCCACGCCGTCTCCGACGCTGGTTACGGTCCCTTCATCTACTACTGAAAGGTCCTGATCAAACCCCTCGATCTGGCGCCGAATTACCGACGCAATGTCCTGGCCTCTTGCAGCCATCCCAGCCTCCTTGGAAGCCTGTATTTGTTGTGTTTCACATAGCATCTACGAAGGCGATATCGACTGCCTTGCAGAGAGGCCAATTATGTTGCTATCTGCGTTCCGCCAATTCCCGGCGCATCGCCTGAAGCCTGGAGCGCGTGCTACCGTCCATCACGCGGTCGCCGATCCTGACTATCATGCCACCGAGGATTTCAACATCGACCCTCGTAGTCAACCGTACTTCCCTTCCTGACACAGCGGACAGCATTTCCGTGATTCGACGCTGTACGTCATCATCTAACGGAATCGCAGTGACAGCCTCGGCGCGCTCGATTCCCTGTTGAGCGTCAAGAAGTTCCTGGTACTGGTCGGTGATCCCCGGCAGAATGTGAGCGATGTTCTTGGTCGCCAGCAGAGACATCAGATTCAGGGCCAACGGCCCCACCGAATCTCCTAGCGCGTCACGGACAACCCTGATCTTTTCTTCACTCGTGACTCGCGGCTGTGACAGAAAATCCAAGAACTCCTGATTCGACACTGAATCTGACAGCAAAGTCAGGTCATCGAACCATTTTTCCAGTTCACGATTTTCGAGAGCCAACTCGAACACGGCCTGCGCGTATCGTCTGGCAGATGCGGCTCTTGGCATCTCTAAATCCTGCCTTGCGCTAGCATGTTAGTTTCGGCTTCCAATATCGGAGCCTTCTTCAAGCACCTGATCGATAAGTTCGTGGTGGGCCGATTCGTCCAGAGAACGTCCAATTACCCGTTCGGCGGCAACAATAGCCAATCCGGCAAATTCACGCCGCAGGTCCTCGATGGCGGCGTCCCGTTCGCGCTGGATATTGGCCTGCGCCCTGTCGCGTTCGGCAGTGATGTCCTCTCGGACTTTGGCGATTTCATCTTCACGAAACCGTTCAGCCACGTCGCGGGCCTGTGCGATAAGCTGTTGGCCCTCTGCGCGCGCGGTTTCAAGTTGTCTCTCCACCTCTTCGGCGGAGCTTGCCGCTTCCTGCTGTGCCCTCTGGGAGGCTTCGAGGCTCTCTTTGATGCGCTCGGAACGCTGGTCCAACATCTTTATGACCGGCTTATAGAGCACACTCCATAACAGAACGAACAGGATTACGAAGCTGACGATCTGGGTGATCAGACCCGATAGGTTGATTCCCAAGGCATCCATATGCCTACACCCTCGTTAAACTTTCATTATCACGTTAAAATCTACGTTCGACGTTGCGAAAATGCTAGACGAACTTGATTATGACAGCCACTACTAACGCGTAAATTGCGATTGCTTCGGCGAAGGCGATGGCCAGAATCATGTTCTGCTGAATCACTCCCGCGGCTTCGGGGTTGCGACCCAGCGCTTCCATCGCTTTGGCGCCCAAAAGACCAATACCGATACCAGGGCCTATCGCCCCGAGGCCTATGGCCAAACCGGCTCCCAGTCCACTTAGATCTCCTTCGAGCATTCCCGTGTCTCCTTCAGTTTCGTTTAGAGAATGAGTTTGTTGTTCCCCTGGCCCTCCGAGAGGGTCGATTTTTGACAATGTATCAATTGCGGGTTCTTTCTATGGCCCGGTCAGTGCGAGTTTCCATGATGGGGAGTAGTGGCCGCGGTTGCGAACACCAACGTGAGCATCGAGAAGATAAACGCCTGAATAACGCCCACAAAAAGCTCCAACCCCAAGAACGGGATGATTCCAACCAACGGAATCAGGAACATCATCGCAACTAGCAACACCTCGCCCGCGAATATGTTTCCAAATAGTCGGAAGGTGAAGCTTATTATCTTTGCGATTTCGCTGATGATTTCCAAAAGACCGACGAATAGTCCTATCGGGCCTTCTTTGAAATTGAAGAACTTGCCCAGGTGCCCAAAGACGCCTAGGGCCGTGAAACCCCAGAACTGCACCAGCAGCATCGCAATCAGCGCTATGGCCAATGTCGTGTTGATATCCGTATTAGCGCCCCTAAGGAACGGAACAAGAATACCAGCCTGCTTGCCAGCCTCTAATGGGTGTTCCTCGATTTCTTCAACCGTCTTCACGTCACCCACGGAACCGAAGCCCAGGATACCGAGGTTGCCGTCGCCTTCAAAAACGACTACGTTCAGCTTGGCCAAGTCAAGGTGTTCCCCTTCGTCAAGGGCAGCTTCACGGTGATGGACGAGCTCGTCCACCGTCTCAATCCGGCCAATTGTGCCGAACCCAGGAAGAATGCCCAACCAGTTGGAAACGACGATGAACAAGAAAATAGTCATCACTAACGGGAAGAATTTACGCCCCCGTTCGGGGCCGGCGATACTCTCCGTCAGGTCCATAAAGAACTCCAGTATGACTTCGAAAAGCCCCTGGAGTCGTCCTGGCACTTCGGTGATCCTGAATCTTACGACTAGCGAGACAAGCGCCAGAATTACGATGGCAGCCCATGTTGCGATCATTGTGTTGGTGATATGAAAATCGCCGATAATTGCATCGGCGGTTATCGACTCTGCGGGAATCTGGATTGCGGCTAACGGCGCTCCCAGGTATCCGCCGCCGAACTCGGCTCCGAGCGCGCCTCCATACAGAGCGACGCCCAAGACCACGATCCCAACGATTAGGATCAACAGCATCTTAGGGTTCCCCAGCAAGTTTGTTCCCCCAGATCAAGTTTAGTCTTTGTCAGTCGGCGCGGAGAGGACTGCCTGCAGCATCCGGAACATCCCAAACACCGCCACCACTATTCCCGCACCTATCCCAAGGAGAGTCATCAATGGGTTCAGCCCCAGTTGCCGATCCAGCAAGTAGCCGCCGATGCCTCCACCGGCGATGCTCACTCCCACGTACCATCCGATACCCAGGAGCCGCAGCAACAATTCCAGACTGCGACCGCTCATTTAGGGGCCTCCTCGGGAAGCTTGTGTAGTGTATCACAATCAAAATCTGAGGGTCAACGGATTTTATTCAAAGCGTCTAAAAAACGAAAAGGCCCTGCTTGATACAGGGCCTTGTGAACGCGTATCCGTCGGTTTCGCGCTATTCCTTGGAGGTGTCCGTGGCGGCGTCGCCGAGGTCCTCAAGGTTGAGAGTGTCAATGAAATCTGTGAAGGCGGACAAGCGTTTTAGTTCGTCTTCGCCCACTTCCTGCGGTTCTTTCGATTCGCCATCAATTGGGATCATGGGCTTGCCGGTGTCGGCGTCCATTTCCACGCTGGCCCGCTCGAGAACTGTGTCTTCCGCAAAGATGGGCGCCTGCGTCCGCACGGCCAACGCAATAGCATCTGAAGGCCGCGCGTCGATCTCCATCGTCGTCCCGTTATGTTGGATTACGATCTTCGCGAAGAATGTGTCGTTGTTCAGATCGGATACGATTATCTGATTAACCGTCGCGCCCATAGACGATATAACAGACCTAAGAAGATCGTGAGTCAGAGGTCGAGGAACGTTTACGTCCTGTAACGTGACCGCTATGGCGTCGGCCTCTGCAGCGCCGATCCAGATGGGCAGATAACGGTCTGATTCCTTGACCTTGAGAATCACCACCCGCTGGTAGTTAGTCAAATGCACGCGAATACTGTCGATTGACATTTCCCGCATACGCCCGTCCCCTCCTGCTGCTGCATAGCTTCAAATTCATTTTAAGTATAGCTCAAATTCGTGTCAACGCATGTTTGGCTGGATTCAGACCGCGACACGCTTACATTCTCGGCATGGAACTTTGCTACTTGTCACGAACCCGATTCCGTATTGGCTGGCTGTTCATCAGACGATACGACTGTTCTGAGCCGCTTGTCCAGCGTCGAACGGGGCATAAGCACTCGCCTTTTGCACCCAAGACAGACAATGCCAATATCCGCGCCGAGGCGCACGATCTCCCAGTCTGTGTTGCCGCACGGGTGTTTCTTCTTCAACCGCACGACCCATCCCAATTCGTATGGGGTCACCAACCCCTGTCCTCCTGAATCAGCACATCGTTGATATTGTCCCGGAGGTTACTGGCGGCATTCCGGGCAGCGTCCGGGTAAGTTGCAGGGTCTCGCGATGCGTAGGTGATGCCTCTGGACGAACTTATCAATACGTTGCAATCGTCGGTGTCCAAGCCCGCGACCACGCTGGCTTCTAAGTTGCCGCTCTGAGCGCCGATTCCCGGAATCAGGACGGGCATTCCGCCTGCTCTCTGGCGCACCTCCACCAATTCATCTGGATAGGTCGCTCCAACCACGATTCCGATGTTGCCTCGTGTGTTGGCCTGTCGAGCCTTGTCCGCCATCCACTGGTACAATGCTGGCGCGCCAGGATGATCGGATAGCCTGATGTCCTGAAATTCCGCCCCGCCCGGATTTGACGATTTGCACCAGATGAAGGACGCCTGATCCTCATACTCCAGAAACGGCTCCAGAGTGTCCATACCGCCATAAGCGTTCACCGTGGCGGCATCGAAACCCCAGACCTCGAACAACGCTTTCGCATACATCGTGTTCGTAGAGTCGATGTCGCCACGCTTTCCGTCGCCGATAACGATAATGTCTGGCGCGACCGAGCGGATGTGGTCGACGGTCCGATGAAGCGCCCTGAGTCCGTCGATTCCCAAGGCTTCGTAGAAGGGCAAATTCGGCTTGAACGCGCACACCAGATCATGGGTAGCATCAATTATTGCTTTGTTGAACTCGAACACATCCGACACCGCCATCAGCGACGGGTCGGGGTCAAGCCCAACGCACACGAGGCTCTGATTCTTTCTAGAGATGTGGTTCAACCGATCCAGGAATTTACTCAACCGCTGCTCCGAGCCCCTCATAAATTTGGTTGCTGAGCGACCCAGATATATAGTTTAGTCACCGACTCAAACTGAGGCAAGCGCGTGATTGGCTTTTGAAGTCACGTTATGCGTTCGGCCCGACTGCTTTCAACGCCTTCAGGTACGAATCTGGGTCCGGTTCGTTGAACACAAGTCGAATCTCATCCACTCCTGCATCGAAGAACTCCGTCATCTGGTCCCGGCATTGCTGAGGGTTGCCGATGATCGTTGTGGCGTGAATCATCTCGTCCGTGACCATTTCGGCGGCTCGATCGCGTTCACGGGCAAGGTAGGCTTGGCGCACGCGGTCGGCGTCCTCTCCGAATCCGATACGTGTGAAATACTGGTGATAGAACACGCCCATTCCGCCAAGATAAAAGGCGATGTGTGGCCGCTCTCGCTCCATCGCCGCGTCGATGTCGTCGGTGACGTAAATCGACACTTGCGGAGATATGGCTATGTCATCCAACGAGCGTCCAACCGTTTCGGCTCCCGCCTTCAGTTCAGCCACTGCCGCATCCATCCTGGAGGGGGCCAGGTAGATCGGTAGCCATCCGTCCGCGAGTTCACCAGTCATGCGAAGGCTGGGAGCGCCCAGTGACGCGATGTAGATCGGCAGATCGGGCCGGAACGCAGGGAATCTTATTCGGAACCGCTGAGTCTGAAAAAATTCGCCGTCGTGATCCAGACGCTCACCCTTCATCGCCTTGCGAAGGATGTCGATGTACTCCCGCATTCGAGTGACCGGCTTTCGGAATTTCTCGCCGTGGAAATCTTCGATAACCAACTTTCCGCTAGCTCCGAGGCCGAGAAAGAACCGGCCTTCTGACATTACATCCATGTTTAGCGCGGTCATGGCTAGGTTTGCCGGAGACCTTGCGAACACCGGGACGATGCTGGTTCCAATTCGGATTCGGGACGTGACAGCCGCCAATTGCGCCAGCGATGTGAACGCGTCCTCGCCCCAAGCCTCCCCCATCGTAATGCAGCTATATCCTAATTCTTCGGCCAACACGGCTGTCTCGCGAATCTGCTGCCAAGACATCCCCTGGGTTCTGAAGCCCATAAGTCCTACATCGCCCATATTGAACACTCCCTGTTTGATTCATGTTCTCGGTTCGTTAGCTGAGATCACAGAAGCCCGACCAATTCGTCCGGGTGCGTGAGCATGGGATAGTGGCCCGACTCCATGATATGCCACTCAGCTTTGAGCTTGTCTGCCGTCCGACGCTGGTGAGCTTCGGATGGATTGCTGCTCAGGCTGCACCGTACAACCGTTGCAGGCCAGGACTGGGACCAGAAACCATCCAGTTCGCCTGGAGCGTCAGTCGCCTCAATGGGGTGCATCGTGACACGGTCAACGGCCCATCCCCTGAGTTCCGGTTCCATATCCGCGAACAATCGGTTCTCCAGGTCATCTCTGGACGGGCCGCGAGTCAATTCGGTTGTCACCTGCGGCCTGTTCGGGTCGCGGACGACAATGTCGTCCACCCGTTCACCCGGCTGGGGCGCCAGCGCGTCGACGAACACAACGCGGCTGATGCGGTCTCGGGCCAACTCAGCCGCCTTGCAAATCACGAGGCCTCCGGTGCTGGTGCCTACCAGAATGACGTCTGACAAATCTTCGTAGAACATCAGGTCAGCGACCTCTTTCCCTTGAGTCGCGATGGTTATGCCGTGCCGAATCTGCGACGCCCGCTCGCCACAACCGTCCAGCGTTGGCGCGTAAACCCTGTGGCCTGCCGCCCTCAGTTTTTCAGCCGTGGGCTGCCAGATCCAGCCGCCCTGGTAGGAACCGTGGACCAGTACGTAATTTGCCATATTGTGTTTCCCCCACTTTGGATTCGTGCGTGCGGAGCGTGGATGATTCCCGTTATTTCAGATAAGGTTTGTGCCAGCCGCATCTTACCCCAATCAAGCGTTGAACGGTTAACCTGGTCGCCGGCAATGTTGGAAAATGCGAAGAATGAAATTATACCAACCGCTTCTCGAAGCTAAATTCGTCGAACGTCTCAACCGATTCGCGGCCGTGATGGAGATTGACAAAGAGCAGATGCTCGTCCACATTGCCAACTCCGGAAGGCTTGGAGAGTTGTTGACGTCCGACAACACGATGTATCTGACTCCGGCAGACCCAACATCGAACCGGAAGACCGCCTACGACTTGACGCTGGTGGGCATTGGCGACGTTCTGGTGTCCGTCGATGCCCGAACGCCTAACGCCCTGCTTGCCGAATCTTTGCTCGAGGGGTGTCTCGAAAAATTCAACGGCTATGCGTCTATGACACGCGAAGTGACGATTCGCGATAGCCGCCTCGACTTCCGACTGGCCGGACCTGACGGTGATTGTTACATCGAGGCCAAGTCCGTGACTCTGGTCGAGGACAGAATTGCAATTTTCCCTGACGCCCCCACTGTCAGAGGTGCAAAGCACGTCCGAACTCTGACAGCCTTGGCTTCTGAGGGCCACCGTGCGGCGGCGGTTTTCGTCGTCCAGCGACCTGACGCCTCCGCGCTCCGTCCCGACGCCGATTCAGACCCCACGTTCCACGAGGCCCTCACGCGGGCTGTCACCACGGGAGTCGAGGTGCACGCTTACAACTGTCGGGTCTCTCGTTCGGAAATTTGGATAAACGAACCTGTGCCAGTGTTACTGGACTAGGCGCTGATGCACATGCGAGACAGATTATCAGAGATATACGACCGCCTCGTGGAGCGCTACGGCCCTCAGAACTGGTGGCCTGCCGATACTCCCATTGAAGTCATGGTGGGCGCCGTGCTGACTCAAGCGTCATCTTGGACCAACGTGGAACAGGCGCTGGCGAATCTGAGGGACGCCGATGCGTTGTCATCACAAGCCATCCGCGATATGCCTCTGCCTGAATTGGCGAGGCTGGTGTACCCCAGCGGTTACTACAACGCCAAGGCCCGCAAGCTCAAAGCGTTGTGTAAGTTTCTCCATGATTTCTGTGAAGATGACATCGACAGGATGGCCTTCCGACCGACCCAGGAGCTTAGAATCGAACTGCTGAGGGTTTACGGCATAGGCAATGAGACTGCCGATGACATCCTGCTTTACGCCCTGGGACACCCCATATTCGTTGTCGACACTTACACCCGGCGACTGATGCACCGCATTGGCGTCGTCGAAGAGCGTGTGAATTACCCCAAACTCCAAGCGTTGTTCATGGACAATCTGCCTTCAGACGCACAATATTTCAACGAGTTCCATGCGTTGATCGTTCGACACTCCGTTGTGGCTTGCAAAAAGAGTCCCGAATGCGAGGGTTGTCCGATCCTGGATATCTGCGAATTTGGAACATCCAATGTTCAGGTCAGCTCATCACAGTGATGCTGTTGGTCTTAATGACCAGATAGACGTCCGAGCCTACCCTAAGACTCAGGTCGGCGAGGGCTCCCGGCGTTATCTCGACCGTGATACGTTCACCAACATCAGCGAACACGAGAACCTGAGAACCCAGATCGTGTATCCCCCGGACGACCGCCTTCACGATATTTCGAGCGCTAATTTTCTGAGGCGCCTCCAGACTGAGGATAATGTCCCCTGCCCTGACAGACACCATAACGGCATCCCCTGGAGCAGCGTCAATCGCAGGAATCAGCAATTCGGCTTCGCCAACCCGAATCCTCGACGTGCTGGCGCCGTCTTGTGACGGGAGCGCTTCGCCTTCGAGAATGTTCTCCAGGGCCGCATAGTCCGCGACCGCGGCCAGCGCCGGACTCCCCAGAAGAGACCGAGTCGGGCCAAAGGCAACGGTCCTTCCCCCCTCAATCGCCAGGGTGTCGTCTGACAAGGCCGTGACCTCTGAGAGGGAGTGGGACACATACACCATCGGAATCTTCAATTCCCGCACGACCCGCTTCAGATATGAAATTATCGCGCCTTTGAAACGAGCGTCCAGTGAGGCTAAAGGCTCATCCATCAGCAGGAGCTTCGGTGAAATCGCCAGGGCTCGGGCCAGCGCGACCCGTTGCTTTTCGCCGCCCGACAGATTCTTCACGTTCCGAGACATCAGCGGCGACAATCCAAGCATGTCGACTAAATGGTCGAGGTCGATCTCTCGCGACCCAACAGGCGTCAGGTTATATCCGTACTGGATATTGTCGCGAACGCTCTTGTGAGGGAAAAGCACCGAATCTTGGAAAACGTAGCCAAAACGGCGTTTTTCGGGACGAACGTCCGTCTTCGATTCAGAGGAGAATACTGTCCGCCCGTCCACCGATATGCTGCCCTCATCCGGCTTGGTCATTCCTGCAAGACAGTTGAGCAACGTCGTCTTGCCTGTTCCCGACGGGCCGAATATGGCAGTCACGCCGCGGCCAAAACTAGCCTCGCAGTCCAGATCGAAGCCTGTAAACCGCTTGCGTATGTTGAATTCGATGAAGTTCTCTGTTGCCATAATTCTTCGTCAGTCCTTAGTTCTGGATTTGGACAGAAGCCAGTTGTGGACAAGTATAGTCGCCACAGCCAGAGCGATTGACACTCCGACAAGCCGAAGAGCATCGGCGTCACGGCCCAATTGGACTTTTTCAAATATCGCCAACGGCAACGTCTGAGTCCGGCCAGGTATGTTGCCAGCCACCACAATCGTCGCCCCGAACTCGCTCAACGCCCGGACGAACCCCAACAGCACGCCGGCCATAATCCCGCGATACGCGAGGGGCAAAGTGATGGTGAACGCTACCCTAAGCGCCCCTGCCCCTAAACTGCGGGCCGAACGCTCCAGGCGCTCGTCAACACCCTCAATGGCCGTCATCACGCCACGGGCCATCAGCGGGAACGACACAACAGCTGACGCCAACGCCGCAGCCACCCACGTGAACACGATGTCCACGCCGAGGATGTCTCGGATCAAAGACCCAACAGGCCCTTCCCGACCCAGAAGCAACAGGAGAAAGTACCCGGAAACCACGGGCGGCAAGGCCAGCGGCAACGACACCAGAACGTCAAGAAGAAAACTGCCTCTAACTCGACGCTTGACGATCAGCCAACTGAGTCCAATGGCGATCGGCAAATTGATGGCCGTGGCGACCACAGCAATCTGGAGTGTTAGCAGTATGAGTGAAATATCCATCACTTAAACATTAACCGCGGCACAGCGAAGCGTTCAAGGCAATGGCTCAAATCCATTTCGCCGGAACGTCGCGACTGAAGCCGGAGACCGCAAATACTCGATAAATTCCTTCGCGAGATTCAGTTCGGGCGACTCTGAAACCGCGACAGCCGGGTAAACTATGGGCGTGTAATTCCCGTCTGGAACGATATCAAATAAAGAAAGATCAGGAGCGGTCTTGGCGTCTGTGGCGTAGACCAACGCGACGTCGACGTTTCCCGTCTCCACGTAGGTCAGTGTGACCCGAACGTCGGCGCCGAACACGACCTTGGCTTGAATCGCTTCCCAGACACCTTCATGGGAAAGCGCTTCACGGGCGTAGGCCCCTGCGGGCGCAAGACCAGGGTCAGCCAACCCGATGCTCGAGTAGTCGCTCCGTGTCAAATCTGACAGCGACGCCGGTTCTCTCGAATCAGCTCTGGCGACCAAGACCAATCGATTAACCAGCAACGAACGCGCAGAACCTTCAGCCACCAAGCCCGCATCTTGCAACCCCGTCACAGGGCCAGCGCCAGCGGATATGAAAACATCCGCCGGGGCGCCGGACTCGATCTGCCGGGCCAGAGCCTGGGATCCGCCGTAGCTGATCCGCGCTTCGACTCCTGTCGCTTCCTCGTAATCCGCCTCGATCTCCGTCAGTGCGTTAGTAAGGCTCGTGGCCGCGAAAATCAGCAACTCCTCTGAATCTCCGCCGCCACACGCCGACACGAGACAGAATAACGCCGTCATCAAATAAAAACCTAATCCAGTAAATTGACCAATCTGCCAATAGACTGTCGGATATTTTTGTGCGCTCTGTGATAATGTCGCCATAAGGTATTTTAATCAAAATTGGTCCTGAATTTGAAGGCACTTGGGGTCCCAGTTGAGGCGTGAATAAGGTTGTCCATGTCATAGGAAAATGTTATACTCAGCGTGAATTAATTTGAGCCTTTTTCTGAGAAAGTGGGGTGGCCCCACTTTCTTTGTTGAAAAGGGGAAGTGTTACCAACCAAACAGGGGGTGGCTGAAACGATGAAGAGCGATTTTCTTGTCGCTTTGACACAGCTTGCGGCAGAACGAAATCTCCCCAGAGAGATTGTTCTTTCAGCGATAGAAGCTGCGTTGGCGTCAGCGTACCGAAAAGACTCCATAGCCACGGGACAGGACATCTCTGTCAAACTGGACCCTGGCTCGGGTGAGGTAACGGTTACTATCCTCAAGACCGTCGTAGAAGAGGTTGAGGATGATGTCATCGAAATTAATCTGGCCGACGCAAGGGCCATCAAACCTGACGCCGTAATCGGTGAATCGATTGCGACCGAAAGCATGCCACACAGCGCAGGGCGCATCGCCGCTCAGACCGCCAAACAGGTTGTCATGCAACGGCTAAGGGAAGCCGAACGCGAAATAGTGTTCGAAGAGTACACCGACAAGGTCGGCGAAGTATTCTCTGTCACAGTCCAGCGGGTTGAGCCTCGCCAGGTCGTCGTCGACATTGGTAGAGGCGAGGCCGTGATGCCTGTTTCCGAGCAAATGCCGATAGAGCGATATCGCCAGGGCCAAAAGTTCAAGGCGATCCTTAGCTCGGTAGAACGCACGGCCAAGGGCACGGAACTCATAGTGTCCCGAGCCGACAAAGACCTGCTCAAACGGCTCTTCGAGATGGAAGTGCCCGAAATATACAGCGGCGCAGTGGAGATAGTGGCCATCGCCCGCGAGGCAGGCTCCCGAAGCAAGGTTGGCGTTCGCGCCATTCAGGATGGCGTTGATCCCATCGGGTCATGCGTCGGACTTCGAGGCGTCAGAATTCAGAACATCGTAAACGAGCTTCAGGGCGAGAAAATCGACGTCCTGGAGTGGAACAAAGACGTGGGACGGTTCATCGCGAACTCGTTGAACCCCGCCCAGGTCATGCGCGTTGAACTGGACCCGACCACTCAAGCCGCAATCGCGGTGGTCCCTGACCGTCAGCTATCGCTGGCCATCGGCAAAGAGGGCCAGAACGCCCGGCTAGCGGCCAAACTCACCGGATGGAATGTCGACATCAAAAGCGCGACCGAAGCCGAAGCATACGCCGAAGAACGCGCACGCATCCAGGCTGAAGCAGCAGCAGTGGCCGCAGTTACGCCTGCGGTGGTCGAAGTTCCGTCCGAAGTCGCGGAAGCACCGGTTGTCGTTGATGCGCCAATCGAAATCGCTGCGACCGCAGAACCGGCGCTCGCTGAACCGTCAGTAATTAAAGCGCCGATCGAAGTTCCTGCGCCGACAGGGCCAATCGAAGCAGAGCCGGTGTTGGTTGAGGCTGTCGCTGACATCCCCGTGCCGGTCACACCGGAGCCTGTGGAACCTGAAATAATTCAGGTGGCCGCAGAAGTAGAACCGCAAAACGATCTAGAATCGCTGTTGGACTCGGAGGATGAATTAGATCTGGAAGCTTTGGAAGAAGCAACAAGGCCAGACACTGAGCCTGAACCCGCCGTCGCCGTAGTCGAACAAGCGTCAATTCGAGACATACCCGAAGACGTGTGGAGCATCCCGCAGATTCGACCAGCGGAAGAACCCGGTTCAATCAGGTTTGCAGAGGATATTCAGGGACTGCGAGGCGGCGTCACTGCCCGTCGCGCCCGACGGAGCGGCACGCAGACTCCAGAGGATCCCGCCGCCCCGCCTCGCAAGCGTCGGACTAACTCTCGCCGTCGTCGGAGGTAATCGGCGATAGTTTCAGCCGAAACGTGATATTCGCCATACTTTTGAGCAAGGAAACACGAATATGGCAAAGAATAAACACATCCCTCTGAGGACATGTGTCTCGTGCGGCAAGAAGACCGCCAAGCGAGAACTCCTGAGAATCGTGGCGACACCCTCCGTCGGAATCGTGGTTGATAGTTCGGGCCGGGTCAATGGCCGAGGCGCCTACGTCTGCCGCGATGGCGACTGCGGGTCTGATGGCCTGCATCGGGGTCGTGTAGAGCATGTTCTGCGCGTTAAGTTTGAAGATGATAATTGGAATGAGTTGACTGATTCCATAATTCAATTTGTAGAAACATCGCGATAAAGAATCGTCAACCAGAATCATGAATAACCAGAAACACGAGGTGGATGGGCCGTATGACAAGTAGAGCCAAAGAACACTCTCGCGAAGACATCGCCGCTGCTATCCAAATGCAGGGGTTGGTTCCTCTCGATATTCCAGCGACGATTACCGTCCACGACCTGGCCGACATGATGGACACTAACCCTGTGGAAATCATCAAAGAGCTGATGCGCCACGGTTACATGTACACCATCAACGAGGTAATGGAGCACGACATCGCGTCGTCTGTCGCGGCCCCTATGGGCTTTGGAATCCTGCCTATAGCCGAGGCTGACACCGGCCCCGGGTCTCTGGTCATTTCGCAAGATGATGAGGACCAGGACAAGCTCCAGCAACGCCCTCCAGTTATCACAATTCTCGGCCACGTCGACCACGGCAAAACTACTCTGCTGGACAGAATAAGAAACAGCAACGTCGTGGATGGCGAAGCGGGTGGCATCACTCAGCATGTGGCCGCTTATCAGGTCGACCACGACGGCACAATCATAACCTTCCTGGACACTCCGGGCCACGAGGCGTTCACCGCCATGCGGGCCCGTGGAGCCCAGGTCACTGACATCGCAGTGCTGGTCGTCGCCGCCGACGACGGCATCATGCCTCAAACAATCGAAGCCATCGACCACGGTCGCGCTGCTGACGTTCCCATCGTCGTCGCCATCAACAAGGTTGACGCTCCGAATGCCGATGTTGAGCGCGTGAAGCGGCAGCTGGCTGAACAAAACCTGCTCATCGAAGAATGGGGGGGCGAGACCGTCGCCGTCGAAGTCTCCGCACTTAAAGGCGAAGGCATAGACGACCTGCTGGAGAACCTAATCGTGGTCGCAGAAATCGGCGAATTGAAGGCCGACCCCGACCGCGACGCCAGAGGCGTGGTTGTCGAGGCACGCAGGGAAAAGGGTCGAGGCACAGTCGCGACAATGCTGATCCAGACAGGCACATTGCACGTTGGAGATAATGTGGTCGTCGGCGGCATTCGTGGCCGTGTCAAGGCCATGTTCAATGACCGAGGCCAAAACATCAAAACCGCAGGTCCGTCACTTCCTGTGGAGCTATTGGGCCTGAGCGAACTTCCTGAAGCCGGGTCCATATTTGAAACGGCGCCAGACGAAAAGACCGCTCGACAGATGGTGGATGACTACGAGCGAAGCCGGAACGACGAACGCGCCGGAGGCCCAACGCTCGAAGATGTCCATACCAGAATGCAGATAGGCGAGGTCAAATCACTCAACTTGATCGTCAAAACCGACGTACAGGGAACCGTTGAGCCCGTTAGAGGCGCTCTGGAACGGCTCAACTCCGAAGAGAGTAGGGTTAACATCGTCCACGCCGCCAGCGGGTCGATAACCGAGCCAGACATACTTTTGGCTGTAGCCTCCCAGGCCATCGTAATCGGTTTCAACACCCAGCCGGAAACAGGCGCCCGCGCGCTGGCGAACAAGGAAGGGATCGAGATTCGGTCATATGACGTCATCTATCACCTGACTGAGGATGTCGAACAGGCGCTTGAAGGTCTCTTGGAGCCTGTGTACGAAGATGTGCTGGAAGGCAGGGCGACTGTTCGCGCAGTGTTCAGCCTTGGTCGTCGCAACAAAGTCGCTGGCATCTACGTCAACGATGGCGCGGTGACCCGTGGCACAACTCTGCGCCTCCTGAGAGGCGGCAAAGTTATCGCTTCAGGGCCCGTCGGCAGCCTCAAACACCTCAAAGACGATGTCCGAGAGGTCGCCACGGGATTCGAAGGCGGTGTCACCATAGACGGCCACACCGACTATCAAGAAGGCGATATTATCGAGGCATACCGCTCAGAGCGGGTCCGGTAGACACCTTCGCAAATTCCAAAATCGTAGAATATCGTGTTGGAGCTTTCTCGTCCTCCTCTTGGATGAGAAAGCTCCAACGGTTTTCCCACAGGAAACAACTCACCTTCAAACTCGGCAAGGCCACACGATGAATCGCAGAATTGAACGCATTAACTCCCAGTTGCGCTCCGAAATCAGCAAAATGATCTTGACTGACATCAAAGACCCGCGTATCTCCGGCGTTGTCAGCATAACGCGCGTAGAAACAACTGGGGACATGTCATACGCCAAGGTGTTTGTGAGCGTGTACGGCAGTGACACCGACAAACGGAACACGCTCAAGGCTATGTCATCGGCCAGGGGATTTATACAAAATGAACTGCTCCATCGGCTAGCGATCAGGAGACCGCCCTCTCTTTCGTTCAGGCTGGACGAGACCATCGAGCAGGGCAACGAGATTCTCGAACTCCTAGACAGCCTGGACATCCCGCCGGAAGAGCCTACAGAAGAAACTGAGCAATGAGCGAACAGCCTCCGGCCGGAATACTGAATATCAACAAGCCATACGGCATCACATCTATGGATGTGGTGCGACGCGTCAAACGCGCCAGCGGATTCAAGCGGGTCGGCCACGGCGGGACTCTCGACCCGGTGGCGACCGGCGTGATTCCTGTGTGCATAGGTCAGGCGACCCGCATGATGGAGTACATGTTGGACGGCTCCAAGAAGTACCGCACGACGATCACACTTGGCGTCACGACTGACACATACGACTCAATGGGCGAAATCACCGAGACTGCCGACGCCTCGCATTTGACGCGAGAAGAAGTAGTATCAGCGCTGACGCAATTTCTAGGGGAGATCCAACAGGTTCCGCCCATGTACTCGGCTCTGAAAAAAGATGGCAAGCGGCTCTACGACCTCGCCCGTCAGGGCATCGAAGTCGAGCGCAAACCCCGTCCAGTCGTCGTGCACCAGATTGAATTGACCGAGTGGAATCCTCCAGAGGCGACAGTGGAGGTCCACTGCGGCAGAGGTTTCTACATGCGCTCTCTGGCTTACGACCTGGGCCGTGCTCTGAGGTGCGGCGGACACCTCAGGACGCTTGTGCGCCTCAAGGCCAGCGCGTTCACCCTGAACGAATCGTTGACGCTGGAGGAAATGGAAGATAGCTTCGCCGACGGCGCCTGGACCGAGCATCTGCACTCGCCGGATGTGGTTCTCGGCAACATGAGAGCGATCATCGCAGGACAGCGGATGCAGGAATTGATAAAAAATGGCAGGCCCATTCCTTCGTCGGTCAGGATTCCTCCAAACGAACCAGAAGAGCGGTGCCGAGTGTACGGCACGGACGGCTCGTTTCTGGCCATAATGAAGTTCGACGCAGACGAGGCGTTGTGGAAGGCCGACAAGGTTTTTCTCGGCGGCTAGACCTGAAATACGCGGCTCCTTCAGCCTGGGCCGAATTCGATTCACCTTGACTGGCTTGACCCTGCGTTACTACAATAACATCCGAGGTATGAGAAATTGTCAGAATATGCAATCGTAAAAACAGGTGGAAAGCAGTACCGGGTCGAAACCGGCGACACTTTCCGCGTCGAGTCCATCCCTGGCGATATCGGCGACACAGTAGAGTTGACCGACGTGCTGATGGTTTCACAAGATGGCGATGTCAAGCTGGGCAGCCCGAACGTTGAGGGCGCCAAAGTTATCACCGAGATCGAAGCCAACGGCAAGGGCAAGAAGATCATCGTCTTCAAGTACAAGAGCAAGACCCGATACCGCCGAAAGAACGGGCATCGCCAACATTACACCGAATTGCGGGTTACTAGCATCTCGATATAGTGACCCCCTGAAAAGACGGGAGAACAGACAATGGCCCACAAGAAAGGCGGGGGAAGCACCCGCAACGGACGAGATAGCAACTCCAAGCGGCTGGGCGTCAAGAAATACGCCTCTGAAGCGGTCATCGCAGGAACTATCATCGTGCGGCAACGAGGAACGCGCATCCACCCAGGCACGAACGTAGGTCTGGGAAGAGACCACACCCTGTTCTCGCTTATCGACGGGACTGTCGCATTCGAGTACGGAAAACTGGGACGCAAGTTAGCCAGCGTTTATCCTAGAGGAGACTAGGCCAAAATGAAAACAGGAATACACCCGGAGTACCACGCCGAAGCAACGGTGACATGCTCCTGCGGACACACGTTCACGACTGGCTCGACCAAGCCTGAACTGCGTGTTGAAATCTGCTCCAACTGCCACCCGTTCTTTACGGGCGAGCAACGAATCGTTGATACCGAGGGCCGAGTCGAAAGGCTCAAACGCCGGTTCAGCTTAGGGTAGTCTATATCCGTTGAACACATGAGAGGGGTGAGATTGACGTTTCTCACCCCTCTTTTTGTATTATCTACTGATGAACACCGGTCAGCAATCATCAAACACCGAGGAACAGGCGGCATATGACGACGGAGAACAAACCCACCTACGGAGGCCAGGCGGTACTGGAAGGGGTGATGATCCGGGGACAGCGTCACATGGCTGTGGCGGTGCGCCGGCCCAACGGAGCCATTGCCATCCAGTCAAGACCGCTCAGCACCCTGTTCACAGGCACCTTGCGTCAGTTCCCATTGGTCAGAGGGGTCATCGTTCTCGTGGAAACCCTAGCTCTGGGCATGCGAGCGCTGACCTACTCGGCCAACGTCAGCATGGAAGACCCGGAAGCGGACCCAGATGACGAGGTAGAGCAGGACGAGCTTGGCGCGGGGTCAGTTGCCTTGATGCTGACCATATCACTATTGTTCGCAATCGGACTTTTCTTCCTGCTTCCGCTGTTCGCCAGCCGGCCGCTAGAGGGCATGTTCGGCAGTGACCTGTTTTCCAACATTATGGAAGGCGTGATCAGGATGGTTATATTCCTGATCTACATTTGGCTCATTGGGAAGATGGGCGAGATCAACCGCGTGTTCATGTACCACGGCGCGGAACACATGACGGTCCACGCCCAGGAGCACGGCGTTCCCCTAGAAATAGACTATATTCGCAAATACTCTCCTGCACACCCAAGATGCGGCACGGCATTTTTGCTCACAGTGATGGTGGTGGCAATCGTGGTGTTCGCGTTCATCCCCCGCGACCCTTTGTGGTGGCTCATCACATCCCGGATAATCTTCATTCCCTTAATCGCGGCTGGGGCCTACGAGATTATTCGCTTGAGCAGCAGGTACTCTAGCTTCAGGCTGGTGAGCCTGATTACCAGCCCGAACCTCATGCTCCAGAAACTCACAACCCGCTGGCCTGACGACGACCAGATAGAAGTTGCGGTCGCGGCCATGAAACAGGCATTGGAGTCAGACCAAGCGGAAGAGCTTGATGCTTCGCAGTTACCGACCACGGAGGAGACTCAGACGTAATCCGCAAAAGGGAAAGACAGGTCGGCACGCTGATTTGAGGTGGAGCGACAAGAT
>DCAW01000196.1:0-4669 GCA_002313895.1 Dehalococcoidia bacterium UBA1123 | reverse complement strand
CGACAAGATTCTTCAATTCGGTCCAGTACGACGGAACCATGCATCTAGGTTCAGTCGGTCAGCCTCGACGGCTCCGCAAATCTTCCCACACATCCTCAGGCTTCGCGCCCAGCGCAGACAGCAGAACCAGCGAGTGGTATAGAAGGTCTGACATCTCTCGGACAATCCCTTCACGATCTCCTGTGGCCCCGGCGATAGCGGTCTCTCCGGCCTCCTCGATCACCTTCTGTGCGATGCGCTCAACGCCTTCGTTGAATAGCTGAGTCGTGTAGCTGCCTTCCGGCATCTCCTCTTTGCGGTCCTGAATTACGGAAAACAACTCCTCCAATATCCCAGGGCCTTTTTCCGATCGCTCAAAATCTGGAAGCTCGTCGAAAGGGGTGGAAAAACAGGTTTCGTTGCCAGTGTGGCAAATTGGGCCGTCCGGTTTCACTTTGAGCAGCAAGGTATCGCCGTCGCAATCCATCGTAGCCGACGTAATCCGCATGTAGTTGCCCGACACCTCGCCTTTGTGCCACATTTCAGCCCGACTCCGGCTGTAGAACCATACTTCTTTGCCTTCGAGCGTCCTTTTCAGGCCGCCTGGATTTGTGTACCCCAGCATAATGACCTCGTCGGTCTCGTCGTTCTGGCATATGACTGGCACCAAACCCTTGTCATCAAGCTGTATCGTTCCCAATTCCTCACCTCATGATTTTTCGAAAACGCCAGGCAGCACAGAATAGCCTGCTTGACCGACGCGCTTTTTTGATTTTGTGAACTTGTTGTTAGAATTGCGGACTCCCCGTCATTAATCGGTCGGGCGCATAGGCAGGCCGTGAGAAGCCATGTAGTCCTTAACGTCCTTTACGCTGTACGTCCCGAAATGAAAAATGCTGGCTGCCAAGACTGCATCCACTTTGCCTGTCTCCACCGCCTGTCGGAGATGTTCCGGCTCGCCTGCGCCGCCGCTGGCGATAACAGGAATCGTCACGCCCTCAGATATTGCCTTCAGAATATCCAGATCATAGCCCGTCAGGTGGCCGTCCGTGTCCATGCTGGTGACAAGAAGCTCCCCTGCGCCAAGCTCCGCGACCCGGATTGCCCACTTGACGGCGTCAATGCCCATAGGAGTCCTGCCGCCGTGGATATACACTTGCCATCGGGAAGATTCGTCCAAACCCAGTGACTGGTCCGATGATTTAGGGGCTGTGGATGCGTCCTCCACAGTCACTCGTTTCGCGTCTATGGCAACAACTATCGCTTGCGAACCGAAATGCTCCGACGACTCCACCACAAGCTCCGGATTCAGCACCGCCGCGGTGTTCAGAGACACCTTGTCCGCTCCGGCATCCAGCATCCTTTTGACATCCGCGACACTGCGCATGCCCCCGCCCACCGTCAGCGGAATAAAAACCTGCTCAGACACCTGTTTCACGACGTTAATCATGATGTTCCGATCGTCTGAACTTGCCGTAATATCGAGAAAAACAAGCTCGTCCGCGCCTTCTTTGTCGTAGAACGACGCAAGCGCGGCAGGGTCTCCAGCGTCGCGAATATCGATAAAACTGACACCTTTAACCACACGACCAGCGTCGACGTCCAGACATGGAATGATTCGCTTAGTGAGCATCTACCCTCCTACCTGAGACAGCGCATCGACTGCTTCTGCCAGGTCGATATCGCCGGTGTATATTGCAGTGCCAACGACCGCGCCCGACGCTCCGAGTTCGGCCAATCTTAACAATTGGTCAAGTTCGGAAATGCCGCCTGCCGCGATCAGATGGCCGTCGGTTTGTGCCACCATCTCGATAATCGCAGAATAGTTCGGTTCGGTCAGCGTTCCGTCACGAGAAATATCCGTGTACTGAAAGGTCTGAACGCCAGCCTCTCTCATTGTCTCTACTAGCTGGGACGCCGGAAGCTTGCTGTTAGAGGTCCAGCCTGAAACGGAGACGAAACCATCCCTGGCGTCCACACTGACCATCACAGCGTCAGAGCCAAACTCAATGCATACCCGACTCACCAACTCCGGGTCTTGGACGGCAACTGTTCCCAACATCGCCCTGGTGACACCGAGGTCCAGAAGCCGTCGAACGCTATACAGGTCTCGAATACCTCCGCCGACCTGAACAGGCACGTTAACCGAAGCCACGATTGCGCCAATCACGTCGACGTTAACCGGCTCCCCTCGCTTCGCGCCATCTAGGTCCACGACATGGAGCCAAGACGCCCCAGCGTCAATCCATCGCGCCGCCACCTCCAAAGGGTCGTCCGAGTACACGGTCTCGCGGGTGTAGTCGCCTTGATACAGCCGGACACAACGGCCGCCTCGCAAGTCTATCGCAGGAATGACATCCAAAAGTCAGGCTCCGTTCGTGGAAATCTAGGATTTAATGTCCTCGATGAAATTCTTGTAAATTTTCAGGCCCAAGGCGCCGCTCTTTTCGGGGTGGAACTGCACAGCCACGACGTTCTCCCAAACCGCCCCGCTGCAAAAATCAACACCATAGTCTGTAGTGCAAGCCACGACGCTTTTGTCATCCGGGTCGGCATAGTAGCTGTGGACAAAATAGAAGTGCGAGCCGTCGGGTATTGTGTCGAATACTGGATGGCGAATGTGAAAATCCACCTGGTTCCAGCCCATATGGGGGATTTTTTGGCCTGGTGGAAGCCGTCGAGTCCTGCCTTGAAGCACTCCGAGACAGGGTTCATCTCCCTCTTCAGAGTCCTTCATCAGTAGCTGGAGGCCCAGGCAAACGCCGAAAAACGGCTTTCCGCTGGCGATGAACTCCTTGATCGGCTCGACCAGGCCTTTCTCGCGCATGTGACTCATGGAGGAATCACAAGCCCCCTGTCCCGGAACCACCAACGCGTCGGCGCGAATAACCTCGTCAGGATCGGAGGTGATGGATGCTTGGCCGCCAACCTTCTGAAAGGCTTTTTGCACGCTGCGAACGTTGCCGGCCTCGTAGTCAACGATCGTAATTCGAGGCTCGCTCATTCGGTCCTGCCGGTCTTTCGTGACGCGCCCGTAAGCACCTCGATGGGAAGTTCTCGGTCTTCGTATCGTGCCAGGACGAACAGCAGGTCAGACAACCGGTTGACGTATCGCAGCACCTCTGAGTTCACCAGCAAGCCCGCTTCCTTCAGAGCCACTACCCGGCGCTCAGATGTGCGGAGTTGGCCTCTTGCCAGGTCCAGAGCGCCGGACCCCGCCGAGGCTCCCGGAATAATGAACGCATTGGGCAGTTGCATCAGCCCGTTCAACTCGTCGATCCATTCTTCGAGGCGAGTCACCATATCCGGCGTCACGATGGACAGGTTGTTCTGCAAATATTCGTACTTGGATTCATCGGTGGCAAGCTCTGCCCCGACGATAAACATTTCGTGCTGGGTCTGGAGGACGATTTCCTTGACCCGATCGTCGGCGCATAGGGCCCGGGCCAATCCCATCGCCGACACTGCCTGGTCGGTGGCTCCGTAGGCTTCACAGCGAGGATCGCTCTTGGAAACTGTCAAGCCAAAGAGCAATTTCGTGTCGCCTTCGTCGCCTGTTTTGGTATAGATTTTCGGCATGTCAATCCCTCCGCCTGCGTATTATAGCAAGCGCTCGTCGCAGCATACACCTTCTGTTGTTCCCCAACAAAAAAGCCCGGAATGAACCGGGCCTTTTGATTTATCCTGTGGTGGTCAGGCGGTTATCCGACCTTGATCTACAGCTTCTTGGCCTTTTCGTCTTCGACCTTTGCCAGCGAGATCGTCAGGACTCCATCGTCATACGTGGACTCGACTGAGTCCGCATCAACAGAATCCGGGAGCCTGACGGCCCTTTGGAACTTTCCGGCGCGACGCTCTCGGAGCAGGTAGCCGTTGGAGGACTCCTCAGTTTCGGTTGCCTTCTCTGCGGCAATGCTCAGCGCTCCGTCCTCGATTGTGACGCGAATTTCGTCAGTTCTGAGACCAGGCAGCGACGCGGTGATCACCACACTGTCGTCCTTCTAGACTACGTCCAGAGGGATTGCCCAACTCCTCGCGCGGGATGCATGAGATCTTGGGCCATAGCTCCGCCAGAACCGGTTTCTGACGTTATCGATATACCTGAAATCTCTGAATGGGTCTCGTCTCTGTAATGTCAATTGTTTCCCTCTGGGTAAAGCATTTTCTCGATTTAAGCGGTTTGTAGTCTCAGTATGTTCTGTAATGATCATAATCTTGCTGCATTATATATATCAATATATTTATTAAATTAATATATTTATTAAATGAATATATATAATTAAGGAGAATATTATGCAAATGGAAATTAAGTATCATACTAAATATGAAGCAGAAGTTAAAAAATTAGAATCGTTTTTAAAAGACGGTGCTTGGGATTTGAATCACCAAATAATATCATTAGATGATGATGGAAATTTAACAGATACAATTGAAGTACAAATGACTGAATCTGAAGAAGATGTATACGATGTTATGTGTGAGGGAACAACTGTATGTTCTAACCCACCATCGGTTGAAGAAGTTACAGCTGCTATAATTGATAAAGCAAAAGTATGGGGTCAACCAACAAAAGGTGATCCCGATTTCGTTCCCGCTGATGGTAATGAACCTTGGCGCCACGAAGAACCAAAGTTTTCACCTGAAAAGATAGTGGAAAATGATGAAAAGTAAAAAATAAATTTAACTTTTT
>DCAW01000094.1 GCA_002313895.1 Dehalococcoidia bacterium UBA1123 | reverse complement strand
GTGCCCTCTTTGGTTAGACGAATTTAATGTGAATCACCAGCTAACGTTCGATTCATCACTTGAAATCTTCCGCCGATGGGCCAAAATGACGCGCCATTCGTTGCCTGAGCAGGTGGCATCGGTTAGATTGCTCGTGGCTTTACCAAGCTACTCTCCAGGCAGAATTTCTTACATGATTCGACTTCGCTCTTTACTGTTTGTGCTGATCATCGCGTTGAGCCTCACGGCTGTCACGATAGTGTTCGCCGACAACCCTCCACCCTCCACAAATGGTCAACCTGAGCCTAAGACCGTAGGAGGACATGTCGCGGCCCTCGGCGACTGGCCCTGACAAGTTCTACAGTCTCGTGGTCTGGCGTCGGCGCTATCTGCGGGCGTATTCTAGAGGGTCATCAGAGGGAGAAATCGTCGCTTAAACGCTACCAAGACAACCAACATCCACAGTCGTCGACGGTGTGTTATCATCCCCTCGAATTACTGAATTTAAAGTGTAGAAGTTTGAAGGGGCAAGTGAGACCGTGAAGATAACAAACATCGAGACGTTCATAGTTGACGCAGGCTGGAGGCCGTGGACCTTCGTGAAGGTCGAGACCGACGAAGGCGTAACAGGGTGGGGCGAGTGCAGCGACGGCAAGTCGCCTCACGGCGTCGTCGGCACCATTGAAGACCTAAAACCGTACCTGATAGGCACAGACCCTCGCGCCTTCGAGATGCGTTTTTGGGATATGTTCCGCGCCACGCGCCAGAGTCCCGGCGGGATAGCAGCCAAGGCCATCGCCGGTCTGGACTGCGCCCTCATCGACATCAAGGCAAAGGCTCTGGGGATCTCCGTCGGCGAGCTATTCGGGGGGCCGACCCGCGACAAGGTGCGTGTATACTGGTCCCACTGTGGCACCTCTCGCGCACGCAACCACGAGTTGATTGGCGTCCCTCCCATCCGATCCTGGGACGACATCACCAACCTGGGCAAGGAGGTCGTCGAACGAGGGTACACCGCTCTGAAGACCAACATCGTCCAGCCCGGCGAGCCGGCGTCGGTGTTCGGCGGCGGCTTCGCGACTGGAGCAGGCACAACCGACCAGTACGCCACAACTCCCTTGCTCCGACACATCGAGATGCTGATTGGCACGTTCCGAGACGCGGTCGGCCCGGACGTGGACATCAACCTTGACCTGAACTTCAACTTCAAGATCGAGGGCGTTCAGCGCATCGCCAAAATGCTTGAGCAGTTCAACATGCTATGGCTGGAGGTGGACATGTATTCGCCCACCGCCCTGCTCCAGATCAAGGAGGCTACGGACACCAAGATTTGCACCGGCGAGAACCTGTACTACATGCGCGAATACTTGCCCTACTTCGAGCGTCACGCCGCCGACATCTTCATGATCGACGTGCCGTGGAACGGGTTCAGCCAGTCCAAGAAGATTGGCGACCTTGCCGAGGTGTTCCAGCTAAACGTCGCGCCCCACAACTACTACAGCCACCTATCGTCCTACCACAGCGCGACGCTCTGCTCAGTGCTTGCCAACGTTCGAATCATGGAGATCGACATCGACGACGTCCCCTGGAAGGACGATCTGATCACCAATGTCCCCGAGATCATCGACGGCTACATGACCGTCCCAACAACTCCCGGCTGGGGAGGTGACATCGACGAAGACGTGGCCCGGGCCCACCCGTGGAAGCGGTAACCGCGCAGGTCACTTTGGCCCATTGAATCGAAATCTTCGAGGTCAGTGTGCGTATGCTCGAAATACGTATTCTGATCTCGAATTGCTTCGACTTACTCAATCAGTTCGCATAGGCTCCTTCTCGCAATTGACGTGGGCACAACACACAACGCGATGACGCCTGAAATATTGGCATCCTACTAGCAGACACAGCTATATTCTCGCCCCCCCTTTGTGCGTGTAATTCACGCCTGATATAGTTTCGCTGACTCCAGTCATGCTTGGCCCCCGGCCCAAGCATGACCGTTCGTGGTGAGTCATTGATTGCTGACACTATTCTTGTTTGAACCAGCCAAAATCGCCTTGCTCTTAACATATTCACCAAGACGACTGGCTGCGCATCCCACCGAGTTACGAGGAGATAATCATGAGACGCCGCCTCAAAATCCTGCTACCCGTTCTGATCGGGCTGATGGAGTCCCTGCCGCCGGCCCTCGCTGTCTTCGGTGCGACAGTCACTGTGAAATTCATTGACTCAACAGATTCATCAAAAGAGCTGACTTGGGCTCGCCAAGAAGGCCAAGTCGGATTGCAAGTGGCGGATGCCGACCTCAATATAGCGGTAAAGCGCGTCCTCCTACCCATCGACTTGACCGAAAACGCCGCCTCCTCCACAATCGTCAAAGGTTCAAGCATAGTAACTCTGAACACGAATGTCACTGTGTCCCTACCGCGACGACGACAGCAACTCTGATCTCCCCAGGTGACACTGTGCTGATAGGAAACGAGACAGTCAGGAAGGTTCTCAGCGCGTCCAACACCACCGGTCAGATTGTGTTTAATAAACCTATGGCTAACAGTGGCTCCACCCTGTCGATCTCCATGGTTACACAAATCGTCGGTTCCGCGGACCTCTGCCCGAATTGTGCCGCAGCACAACAGACCACCGTTGTAGGCACGGGCAATCAGTTATTCACGCTGAACTCGTTCCCTATACTCGACAGTGGCGGCAGTGCCGGTCCCATGAAACTGACGAATCGATTCTTCAATAATGGCGACACCGTCGTCAATCCATTTGACGTGTCATCGGTGACCGTTACCGGCACTGCTGTCGCAACAACAATTGTCCAAGCAGTCACAGCGTCAAACGGCTTGGTGAACATCTCCAATACTGTATCCAACACAACATTTTACGTGATGTACTGGGGTTCAAAAGCCAACCAAACAGGCACCGCAGTCACGGTCGCTTGCCAGGCCGACCCCACAGGAATCACTGTGACGCTTAATGAGTCCGGTCCTGCGACAGGCATCTTCCGGGCCAACATTTTGGGATCATCATCAGCTTCCGAGGCCTCAGCCAACCACAGTTCGACCACTGCCCTGTCCACTTCTACTTTGGTGCTCGC
>DCAW01000006.1 GCA_002313895.1 Dehalococcoidia bacterium UBA1123 | reverse complement strand
CCATCTGCATATGAGACGCTGATGAAACAGCATCGTGACGCGATAATACGGATACACACACTGGAAACTGAAAACCAGAATCTGATGAACTTATTGAAACAAGCCTTGTCAGATAACGCGCTTTCGTTTGACGATCGGGGCGCAAATCCGTCCGAATTGCTCTCGCGCATTCAGGCGCTAGAAGATCGAAATGAACAATCGGCAAGACATCAGGAAGATGTGCCGCCCCCAAGCTCTTCAGGAAATGTCGTCTCAACAACCAGTGTTCCCGGACACGAGATGGAACAACTCAGGGTCCAAAATCAAACACTTGTCAGCCAGGTAGCAAAAATGGACGGCGAGCTTCAAGCGATGAAATCAGAGCGGGCCCGACGACGACGCCGAAGCGACTCCGGTGATCGAAAGCACAGTTTGCTAAAACGTATGTTTGGCGGCTAGCCACGCTGCCGTTCAAGACTCTCTAAATTCAGAAACACAAAAGGGGCGGACCAAACAGTCCGCCCCTTTCGGTTCAATCAAATCTTGATAATCTACCCGATCGGTGGTTTAGTCCAAACCCAATTGGTAATATTTGCCTTCGGTTTTTATGGACGGAGCCACGATAATTTCTGCTACTTCGTGCATCTCTTGAATGTTCGAGGCGCCGACCATCCCCATACAAATGCGAAGGGCGCCAATGAGATTCTGGGTGCCGTTGGTGACGGATGTTGGGCCGAAGAACAGTTGCTCAAGTGTTCCTTTGACTCCCACTTTCACTCGCGTGCCTCTCGGCAAGTCAGGATGGGGGCTAGCCATGCCCCAGTTATAGCCAGCAGCAGGAGCCTCTATGGCCTGAGCCAGCGGGGTGCCGATCATCACAGCGTCGGCGCCACAGGCGAATGCTTTGCAAAGGTCTCCGCCGGTGCGAATGCCTCCGTCTGTGACAATGGGGACGTACCTTCCGGTTCGTCTGTAATACTCTTGGCGGGCCGTTGCGCAATCGAGGGTCGCTGTGACCTGCGGAACGCCGACGCCGGTAACTTCGCGGGTCGTACAGGCCGCTCCGGGGCCGACGCCAACCAGAACTCCGTGGATTCCCGTTTCCATCAGCTCCAGCGCGACACCATATGACACGCAGTTTCCAACCATCACCGGGATTGTGATCATCTCCAGCAACTCAGGAAACTTGAGACCAACGGAACTGTTGGAGATATGCCTCGTGGTTGTGACCGTGGACTGCACCACAATCATGTCTGCGCCAGCCTCGGCGGCCAGCGGGGCCAGCCTCTTGGTGTTGGCCGGAGTAACAGAAACGGCGCACTTGGCGCCGCTTTTTTTGATCTCTTGGACCCGCTCTCCCACCAACTCTTCGCGGATGGGCGCGGAGTAAATTTTCTGCAGGATGCCGGTGACGCTCTCCTCAGACGCTTCTACAATCTCGTCTAGCATATCGTCGGGGTTGTTGTATCGGGTCTGGACCCCTTCCAGGTTCATCACCGCCATGCCGCCAAGCCCATCCATGGTCGAGGCGAATTTGGGCGAAGCAACAGCGTCCATCGCAGACCCCAATATTGGCGTCGATAGCGTGATGCCATCGACCGAAAAGTCCGTGTTCGTCATCTCGGGATTTATCGTCACCGAGCCAGGAGCAATCGCTACTTCGTCAAATCCGTAAGCTCGTCGTATCTCTTTGAATTGAGGAACTCCCATAGATAAAATTACCCCCAGATATGGAATTTGGGTGAATATAGCAAATGCGATTTCGATTGGTCAAGGTGAACTGCTGACCGCTAAAACCAAATGCTATCCGCTAATACGCTTGTTGAGAGCCTCCATGAGGTCCTGAAGGTCTGGGAAGAGATGGGCGTCAGGTAGATGCTGATGCGAGGCAATCAACTCGCCATCTATCCGCACGTCGAACTTACCGTGAACGCTTGGAATGAGCGTGAAGGTCGCGATGTTCTCGCCTACCCTCGACAACGCGTCGCCCGCCATCCAGGCGGCTCTGAGCGCGTGTCCTCAATCCTGGCAGTATTCGATCTCTACACTCAGTTTGTCATCTGCCATGAAACAGCCTCCCGACGATGGTGTAATCGCATCATAGGGCGGATTCATCCTGTCGGTCAACAACATTTAGGTGATAAATTTAATTGCGTGGCGTAATATTGATTTCAAATTGCAATAGAATTTCAAATATAATGGCCTGCGAAGGTCAGATATTGGATGGGCCAGGCAGCAAATGTCATTAGAATCAAAAATCAAAAAACTCGCGATGGATATCGGATTCGATCTGGTGGGCATCACAACGGCAGACCCTTTCGAGCGCGACGAGGAAGCTGCAAGTCAACGTGTTCGAGACGGCCTGATGGACGGATTGCCTTGGTACACCTTGGAACGTGTTCAGCGAATGAACCGGCCCCAAATCCTACTTGATGGCGCGCGCTCCGTCATATCTCTGGCGGTCAGCTACAACGCCACTTCGGATGACAACGATAACCAACTCAAAAGTGGGGACGCCGGCCCGCAATTGACCGGCAAATTCGCACGATACGCTCGCGGGGATGATTATCACGACGTTATCAAGAAACGTCTGCGGCGGTTTGTCGATGAATTGCCCGATATTCTGGGCCGTGCCGCTTCAACCAGAGTGTTTGTCGACGACGGCCCGATGAACGACAGAGCCGCCGCCGAGCGCGCCGGCGTTGGATGGTTCGGGAAAAACACGAATATTTTGACGCCCAGTCATGGCTCGTGGGTTTTTCTGGCGCAAGTCATCACAGATGTCGAGCTAAGGCAAGACATCCCCCTCAAAAAGACCTGTGGCAACTGCGTGCGTTGCATAGATGACTGCCCAACCGGCGCCATAGTCGCGCCCTATGTGCTGGACAACCGCAAGTGCATCTCTTATTTGACCATCGAACTTCGCGGCGTAATCCCTCGTGAACTTCGCCCACTGATGGGCGATTGGGTTTTCGGTTGCGACATTTGCCAGGATGTTTGTCCCGTGAATTGGAAGGCGGCCAAAGGCTCCGAAACTGCGTTTCAAAAACGGCACGATTTCGACGCTCCTGAACTTCTGCCGCTGTTGGAGATGGATGACGAGGAGTTCCGAGAACGCTTTCGCAACAGTCCAATCAAAAGGACCAAGCGTAAGGGACTTCAGCGCAACGTATGTGTCGCTCTGGGCAACCTCGGAGACGCCAGAGCTATCCCCGCGCTGAGGAAGGCCCTTGTTTGCGACGAATCGCTGATCAGGCTGCACGCCGCATGGGCTTTGGGTCGAATTGGCGGTGACGAGGCGCTCGGCTCCCTCAAACTCGCGATAGCGCAAGAGACAGACCCAGATGTCTTGGATGAGATCAAAATCACCTTCGCCGAATGGGAATCGCGAGACCTATGAGCGGAAGGATTTTTCTCGCGAATGTGGGAGCCAATGCTAGCCATAGATTCGCCAGCCCAATATTCCCGGACCGGACTTTCGAGTTCCTGCCGATTCCCGAGACGCCTGACATACCGCCGCCTCATGCGGTGAGGTATCGAGACTTGCGATCATACAATCGGCGAACCGAAGACCTGACAGCTTATATCCCGCAGAGATTATGGGACACGGCTACTCACAATGATCCGGAGTTCGAAACGTTCACCTACGGCGACAACTGCGAAACAACGCCCAGGGGAGCATCACTGAAACGGCTTCAGCAAGGCGACTTCTTGTTTTTCATTGCGCGTATGGAGGACTGGGTAGCTGACGGCCCTACCCAACGCTTTGGGTTCTACCTCGTCGGATTTCTAGAAATATCTGCCTCCGAAGGTGTGCTGGCAAACGTGCAAGCGGAGCCATCAGAAAAATTGCTTGAGAAATTTTGGAACAACGCCCACATCCGGAGGGGTTTGGCCGATCCGACACACTGGGATAGGTTCTGGGCGTTTGCAGGCTCTGAGGAGTCTCGGAGGTTCCCGTATGCCGTGCCAGTGACTCGCCAGTTGTGCGAAGAGGCGTTCAGGGCCGCCAACGGTGCTCAGTGGCGATGGGATGAGCATCGGAGCGATTTGCAGGTGATCGGCTCTTATACCCGCAGTTGTCGATGTGTCATCGACCCTTCAACCCCTGATGGCCGAGATCGGGCCGACGCATTTTGGAGTTGGGTGGCTATCCACGACCGACCTTGAAATGAGCCACACCTCACGTTGGGAATTTCACTCGGCTGGACAGATCCAGATTTTCGCGGCGACATCGTAGCTGAACACCACTTCGCCGCCTTCGCAATCCAGGGTCACGACGCCCCTGGTAACGGCGGTTTCCTTCACGGTTACCAACTGGCCAGGAACAAGTTTGTTGCCGACGAGATACTCCAGCAACGCTTGATCGTCCTCAGGGATAGAGTCAATTATCAACCGGTCTCCCGCTGAAGCTTGATCTAGCGCCCTGGCTCGACTGTCGCCCTTGTATCCGCTGCCAGGGATCGGGTGCCCAAATGGACAGGTCCTTGGGTTGTTCAGGGCGGCGACAATCTTTTCTTCCAGAATGGGCGAGATAGCATGTTCCAGTCTGTGAGCTTCGATATGAGCCAGGTGCAGGTCCAGTCCCAACAGATCAACCACCAGGCGTTCTGCCAACCGATGTCTTCGCACGATGCTCTCGGCAGATTTCCGGCCCGAATTGGTGAGCACAACGTCCTTCTGGGGAGTATTTTCGAGCAACCCCTCCCGAACCATACGCCGAATCATGCCTCCTACCGACGGCAGCGATGTTCCCATCCCTTCATCCACGGGCAGGGTTTTCAGGTGTTCAGCCAGGACTGTCAGCGTGACACGAGTGTCCTGTTCATCCAAGCGATAGATGGAAAGCAGATAATTTTCCGCAGACATCGAGAGTCGGTTCGCGGAACTGGAAGGCTTTTTGCTCTTGGATTTTGAATTAGTCATGTGTGAAACCCTAATAATTTATCAGAACATGCGCTCTAAATAGCTAGTGGCGGAGATCGTGTATAGAACAGAATTTATCAAACTTGTATAGAAGGAGGCAACAATTGCCAGGGATGCAGGCTCCAATTCGAATCGAAATCAAAAGTCTCGGTGACTACCTTGAGGTGATGACAAGGCGGTTTATCAGACGGGAATTTCTTGGAAAGTCGTCGAGTCCAAATGGCCTCAGCTTCGCGAGGCAATGCGGAATTTCGATATCGAGTCTGTCGCCACGCGTTCAACCGATGACGTAGAAGAATTTGCCCAGTATACAAGGGTGTTTCGGACTCGCCGCAAGCTGGCGGCTAGAGTTCACAACGCTTGACAGATCATTGATCTTGACGAAGAACACACCGGATTCGCAAATTATCTTCGGTCGGCGGGCAGTTACGAGTTAACGGTCAAAGACTTGCGGAAGCAGTTCAAATTCATGGGGGAGATAAGTTGCTACTATTTTCGGTACGTCGTTGGAGAGAACGTCCCGTCTCATGAGGATTGGCTGAAGTCACGGGAGGCCCAACACCGCAGGTAGCGTAACATCAGGGCATCGTTAACGGCAGCCCGTCGGCCTGCCGTTAACGACAACATCGGGTCGTAATTAACCTAGTGGTTAGCGCTTTGTCCACTGCTTGGCCTTGCGGGCGCGGGCGAGGCCGTACTTCTTGCGCTCTTTCTCGCGAGCGTCGCGAGTCAGCAGTCCCGCCCTCTTCAGTGGGGTTCTCAGGGTAGGAATTGCGGTTTGAATAGCGCGGGCTATGCCATGTCGGAGAGCGCCGGCTTGCGCGACAACGCCGCCTCCCTTGACCTTGGCGACTACTCTGAACTGGCCCACCGTTTCGGTGGTGACGAACGGCTCATTGATCGTCTGCTGCCATGTCTCCCAAGGGAAAGCTTCTTCCATAGGCTTGCCGTTCACAATGATAGGGCCGCTGTCTGTGTACAGTCGCACCTGCGCGACGGCATTCTTGCGCTTGCCAACGGCATAGTAGTAGTGATCTTCGGAATTCTGTTGGACCATCAATTACTCCTAGTTATTTGGACGGCGCGCCGACTTGCGCCTCGTGGGGGTGGTCAGCGCCAGAATATATCTTCAGGCGTGACAGCATTTTACGACCCAGCGCGGATTTAGGCAGCATTCCTTTGACGGCTGCTTTGATAACCCGGTCTGGGGTCTTGTCCATCATCTGTTTAAGAGTCTGTTCTTTAAGTCCGCCCATGTACCCGCTGTGCCTGTAGTAACGCTTTTGCTCGCGCTTGTTTCCAGTCACGTGAATCTTCTCGGCGTTAATCACGATCACGTAATCGCCGCAGAGGAGGTGCGGAACATAGATGGGTTTGTCCTTGCCAGTCAAGACCGGCGCGATCTCCGAGGCGAACCGGCCCAGGGTTTTGCCCTCGGCGTCCATGACGCGCCACGCTGGCTTCAGGTCTGAAGCCTTAGTCTCGTATGGCTTTGAGCTAATTGCCAATTTTTTCACCAACCTTTGGAGGGAAGTTGGCGTACTTTACCTCGAGTAGACACAACCCCCGTGGGGGCAGTGACCTGGAGGCCACGCCATTTCCAACCCCTTCAATCATCTGATTCAACTGTTCGATGGACAGAAACCCTCTGCCCAGGTCTACCAGAGCGCCGGCCATTCGCCGGACCTGGTGAGGCAAGAAGGCGCTGCCCTCAACCTCGAATATCACTTCGTCTTTATTTTCCTCAACGCTTGCGGAGAAAATCTCTCTCACCGTGCTGGCTCCTCGTCGCTCCAAGGGGCCTGCGAACCTGGCGAAATCGTGGATTCCCTCCATCAATATCGCTCCTCGACTCATCAAACCTGTTTCCAGATTCTCACGAATCCGGCTCGTGGTCAGTCGCCTGGTCGGCGACCGTGTCACGCTGTTGACCAGTGTGTAACGGTATCTCCGACTAATGGCGTGCCGCCTTGGGTCAAACGCCGGGCCCGTTCGATACGCCGCTTTGACAACGATATCATCAGGTAGGTGGAAGTTCATCGCATTGAGGAAGGTCTCCGGTGGATGCTTCGACTCAGTGTCGAAGGCCACAACCTGTCCCAATGCATGGACACCCGCATCGGTACGGCCGGCGGCTTTTACTCGAAGGCGTTCACCTGTCAGCGCATGTATTGATTTTTCAATCTGCTCCTGGATCGAGGCGGCGTTCTCCTGGTATTGAAACCCGTGGTAGTCCGTGCCCTCGTATTCGATTATGAGCGCTAGTCGAATATTCTGGCCTCCACAATCGGTTAGCCGACTAGCTCTACGACTGCCATTTCAGCCGCGTCGCCCTTTCGAGTCCCCAACTTGTACATTCGCGTGTATCCGCCTGGCCGATCCGAGTAACGTTCGGCCAGTTCTCCAAAGAGTTTTCTGACCGCATCGTCGCCAACGACTACCGCTGCCGCCTGCCGTCGGTGGTGCAGACTGCCTTTCTTGCCCAGGGTAATCATTTTTTCGGTCAACCTGCCGGCCTCCCGCGCCTTGGCCTCGGTGGTCTGCAACGATTCGTTCTGTATGAGCGCCGTCACCATGCCCCTGAGCATCGACTTTCGATGCCCTGTGGGACGGCTCAGTTTATTTCCTGAGAGGCGATGCCTCATTGCCTGCTCCCTTTAATCGGATTTGACTTCGGCGCCGGCTGGCTCTGCGTCAGATTCGGCGCCTTCGTTTTCTGTGTTCTCCGGATCCATGTCCGGAGGCAAAAGGTTCATGTCTCGCATCTGGGTAAATAGTTCAGCATACGACTTCTCGCCGAAGTTACGGATGCGGAGAAGCTCTGGCTTGGTCATCTCCAACACTTCGCCGACCTTGTTGATGCCTGCCCGCTTAAGGCAGTTGAGCGTCCGCGATGACAGGTCCAGCCGCTCGACGGGAACATTGTAGTGTTCGGCAGGTATCTTCAGAGCCACTGGGGGCCCATCGGCGGTTTCTTCGGACTTTTTCTGGGCGTTAGCGAACATGAAGAACTGGTTTACCAGGATGTTCGCGGCCTGCCTCATCGCATCCACAGGAACTTTCGAGCCGTCGGTCCAAACCTGCAGGACCAGTCGTTCGAAGTTAGTTTGTTGGCCGACTCTCGTGCGTTCGATGCTGTAGCTAACCTTATCAATCGGCGTAAAGATCGCGTCCACCGGCAAAACGCCGATGGAGGACCCTTCATTATCGCTGGCGACCTGATACCCCTTGCCTCGCTCGACGTTGAGTTCCATCGACAATTTGGCGTCTGAACCGTTCAACGTTGCGATGTGCAATTCGGGGTTGACGACCTCGAAGTCTGCAGATGCCATGATGTCACCGGCTGACACATCGCCCTCGCCAGCGACCTCCAATCGGAGCTTGCCGGGACGGTCCACTTCAGATTTGAGACGGATTCCTCTTACGTTCAGCAGAATCTCGGTTACTTGTTCTTTCACTTGGGGAATTGTGGCATATTCGTGTTGAACGCCTTCAATTTTGACCCATGTGACGGCGGTCCCTTCCAGGCCGCTGTATAGCACGCGCCTCAGCGGATTGCCCAGGGTCACACCGTAACCAGGCTCCAATGGTTCGATTATGAACTTGCCGTAGCGGTCTTCAGACACCTCAACTGTGATTGCCGGATCCGGTATTATCTGTTCTTCTTCTTCAATCGTGTTTGGATTAGCGAAGCTTTGCAGGTCCAATACCATACGTGATACTCCTAACGTGTCTGAGCTACTTGGAATAAAATTCCACGATGAGTCGAGCCTCGATATTTGTGTTCACTTCGGAAACGTGCGGCGCTGTGACAATTTCGCCGCTGAGGTTGGGAACATCGAGCCGCAGCCAACTCGGCACCGGTCGTTTCGGCAAACCGTCGGTCAATATCTCAATGTATTCAGGATTCGAACCGTTGTTCCCAGCCCTCTTCCATTCGATCACGTCACCAGGCTTGACCAGGTATGACGGGATGTCCATTCGACCGCCATTCACGGTGAAGTGACCATGATTCACAAGCTGCCTACCCTGTTTTCTGGACTCTGAGAAGGACAGTCTATACACGACATTATCCAATCTCGATTCCAAAACCTGGATCAGGTTGTCACCGGTCGCTCCAGAGCTTTCTCGCGCCATTTCGAAATAGCGCCTGAACTGTCGCTCCAATATTCCGTAAGTCCACCGAGCTTTCTGTTTTTCTTTTAGCTGAATGGCCCAGTCCGACGGGCGCCGACGCCTTGGGTTGGAATTTCCTGGTGGCCGTCGTCGTTTTTCCACGGCGCAACGCGGCGAGTAGCAACGTTCGCCTTTTAGGAACAGCTTTTCACCTATTCTGCGGCACTGCCGGCAGACGGCGTCTTTGTATCTTGCCATTTATGTATTCCTTCGATTCTGATCTGTTATTTTTCTGAACCCTCGCTCAGACAGCTGCAAGGCCCATTTCCTGAGACAATTTCTCGATATTAAACCCTTCATTCCGCACACGAAGATCATAGTACAACAGTGTGATCGCTATCGACAGCACAGGAGGCACGACGACCGCTGGAGCTATCAAGCTGATGACCACCAATGTTCTGCTCAACGCGTCTGTTTCGCTGGGAAAGAACAATATGAAGGGCGTGAACAGGACGAATCCCAGTCCAAAAGCGACTAGAAAACAAACTAACAAGTCCCAGATCATCCGCAAGACATTCTGACGAACTAATTCAAATGCCCTCGGCAACGCCGCGATCGTCTTAACTCCTTCTATGATGACCACCGGCCCTACCAACGCAGGAACGATATAAGCGCCAAGAATCAACACGGTAGCGACGGCAAAAGAGTAAAGTTTGACACCCACAAAACTTAAAAGCAGCAACCCCATTATGGTGATAACCGCGAATATCGCCGCGAGGATCGCCATGGATACGAGCCGCCATGTCAGGCGTCGGTAGCAATCTACGACCATCACCGAATCGGTGAGATAGTGTTGGCCTACTGCGTATATAGTCGCCCCGAATATCGAAACCAGAGCGATCAGGCTGATAAGGTTCAAAATTATGTATATTGCGGCATTTTCTATTGGCGCCAACAATACCAACGTTGCCGGGATTTGGACTGCTCCTGCCAGACCCAGAAACTTCGCGAAATGGCGTCCGTAAATGACGAATGTCTCGTTGAGAATGTCTCCTAGGCTGCGCTCTGGCAGCAACCGCTCCACGTCGTCCAAAGCGGACTCCATATCGATATTTCCGCTACACGCGCCGTCGCTTGGGAGGCCTGCACCCGTTATGAGGTATAGGCGTCACGTCCTTAATCGTGGTCACAAGTATGCCGGCGCCCTGGATCGCGCGGATGGCCGCCTCACGACCGGGACCGGGGCCTCTGACAAAAACTTCGACCTGTCGCAGACCGTTGTCCATGCCTTTTCGGGCGGCGTCTTCACCGGCACGCTGCGCCGCGAACGCAGTGGATTTTCGAGAGCCCGTGAAACCGACAGTCCCCGCGCTTCCCCAGGCAATAGTGTTGCCTTGAGGATCGGTCAATGTGACGATGGTGTTATTGAAAGTCGACTGGATGTATGCCCTTCCAACGGGCACCGATTTGCGCTCTCTGCGCCTGGATCGTGGTCTTCGTGCCATCTAGTTAAAATCCTTCAGTTTACTTTCGGGTCACTGCCCGGCCTCGGCCAGCCACCGCCACTCGCCTGCCCCGCTTGGTCCGGGAATTGGTCTTAGTTCTCTGACCTCGGACAGGCAGTCCTCTGCGGTGTCGAAGCCCTCGATACGCGCCGATGTCGATCAGTCGACGGATATTGCCGTTGACCTCGCGCCTCAAATCTCCTTCGACCACCTTCTGGCGGTCAATAATTTCGCGAATTCGCGTAAGATCTGATTCGCTGAGGTCTCGCACTCGCGGGTTATCGATTATGCCCGCAGTCTCCACGACATCTTTGGCCTGGGTCGGGCCGATACCGAATATGCTCCTCAGCGCGATCTCGACGCGCTTATTGTCTGGAATATTGACTCCAGAGACTATCGCCATATTTCCCCCTCGGCCTGTGGGCCGGTTAACCTTGCCGTTGTTTGTGCCTGGGGTTTTCGCAAATGATTAGCACCTTCCGGTTTCGCCTTACGACCTTGCACTTGGCGCACCGCTTCTTCACAGATGCAGATACTTTCATTTTCTCACTCCGTTTAGGGCCATACACTCTCGATGGTGATGACTCACGAACGAGAGCACAGACAGATAACGCGGGTATCTCCGCGTTCTGGCTTATTCATTTTCGAGTTATGTTAGTCTACTAGATTACCGGAAACGATACGTTATCCTACCTCTGGTCAGATCGTATGGTGAGAGTTCCACGAGAACTCGATCTCCCGGCAGGACGCGAATAAAATTCAACTTCAGCTTGCCAGAAACATAGGCCAGGACATCGTGACCGTTAGCCAATTCAACTCTGAAACTAGCGTTCGGCAAAGACTCTGTGACCTTGCCTTCTACTTCGATAGCTTCTTTCTGTTTCGCTTTTTGTTTCGCCATAGGGCTCCTTCCGTGCCTGATCCAATCCACAACTTCTATGAAGTAGAGACTAACCTTGTGGTGACTGTAGGGCCATCTTCAGTAATTGCGATCGTATCTTCAAAGTGAGCAGATAGTGTACCGTCAGCCGTGGAGACTGTCCATCCGTCATCCAATTGCCTAGTTTCCCAGCCGCCGATATTCAACATTGGCTCGATAGCCAAGGCCATTCCCTTGCGGATTAATGGCCCCCTGCCCGGTTGTCCGTAGTTTGGGACTTGTGGGTCTTCATGCATCTCGAATCCGATCCCATGCCCGACATATTGCCGAACGACGCCATAACCCAGCCCCTCGGCGTAGGTCTGAACCGCGGACGATATGTCACCGATCCTGGCGCCTGCTCTAATCTTAGCGATTCCTCTATCTAAAGATTCGCGAGTGGCGTCCATAAGGCGTTGGGCCTCGTCACTAACCTCGCCAACTCCGATGGTGAAGGCACTGTCGGCGTGCAACCCATGATAGATCGCCCCGACGTCGATACTGATTATTTCGCCTTCATTCAGCTTGCGCTCGCTGGGTATTCCGTGAACGATCTCGTCGTTGATCGAGACACATATCGTACCAGGAAACGGAATCACCCCTCCAGCCTTATATCCTTTGAAAGAAGGGATCGCGCCATTCTCGCGTATCTCATCTTCGGCGATGGCGTCAAGATCGCGAGTCGCAACGCCTGGAACTATGGCTGCGGCCAGCTTGGCTTTCGCCCTAGCGATGATCTGACCAGCCTCAAGCATCAGTTTCAATTCGCGGTTAGATTTAATTGTTATCCCAGTTTGATGGGCCATTGCTTCGCTAAAATCCTGCCTGTGACGGCTCGATCGGATGGCTGCGTCATTACACGCCTGTAATTTGTCCACAGATAAGTTTACATAAACTGAGTGACGGCAACAAGTTAACCGCTAATCGCGGCATTCATGGCCTTGCCCACATCCTCAACGGCCTGCTCTCCATCCACCTCTCGAAGAATGCTAGACCGTCGATAGTAGTCAACAACCGGTTCGGTTTCCTGATTGTAAATCTGGATTCGCGTTGTGACAACGTCAGCTTTGTCGTCGTCTCGTTGATACAACTCTCCCTCACACTTGTCGCACATCCCTTTTGTCGCTGGAGGTGAGAAAAGGAGATGGTAAGGAGTTTGACAGTTTCGACAAATCAGTCGACCGGTCAATCGCCGGATCAATTCGTCCTCTGAGACTTTTATGAAAACTACACGATCAACGCCGCCAAGCGATTTGATCTCGGCGTCCAACGCTTCGGCCTGGGCGTGGGTTCTGGGAAATCCGTCCAGCACGAATCCGGCAGAATGGACAGGGTCGTTGATCCATTCCATCACCATCTTAATAGTGACACCGTCAGGGACATAAACGCCTTGATCCATGTAAGAACGGGCGAGACGGCCCAGTTCTGTGTCCCTGCGCTGATGATCCCTGAACAGTTCGCCCGATGAGACTGCATCCACTCCAAGATCGTCGGCTATGCTCGTCGCCTGGGTCCCTTTTCCTGAGCCTGGCGGCCCCATCAGGATTACTCTCAAGTATATTTCCTCGGTATCGGTTAGATTAACGTATGAAGCCTTCGTAATTCCGCATCAACAACTGGGATTCAAGCTGGCGCATTGTGTCCAACGCCACTCCAACCATGATGAGAAGGCTGGTGCTGCTGAGCGTGAGCGCTCGAACATCCGTGGCCTGCGTGACGAAGTATGGGATGATCGCGATGATCCCCAGGAACAACGCCCCAGCCCATGTTATGCGGATCACGACTCTGGTGAGGTAGTCTTGCGTCGGCTTTCCTGGTCGTATGCCCGGTATAAATCCGCCGTTTCGTTGCAGATTTTCCGACAGGTTTTGCTGTTGGAATATCACCAACGTGTAGAAGAACGTAAATATGACCACCAGGAAAAACACGGCAGCCCAGTACGGGAAGTTCGATGGGTCCAGTGTGTCAGTCAGGAACCTCGCTAATTTTGAGAAGAACGAGTCTGACAGAGGGTCCCTAAAATAGCTGGCGATTGTGGCTGGCAGTATGATTATCGAGAACGCGAAAATCAGCGGGATCATGCCTGCAGAGTTAACCCTCAACGGCAGGAACGTGGATCCACTCTGGCGCTGCATTTGGCCACCTCGAAATACGCTGCGACCGTACTGCACCGGAACCCTGCGCTGCGCTTCTGTGAACATCACTATTGCGAATATAATGATGAACCCGAATACGGCTAACAGCAGGAGTCCACCTGCCTGATCACTCTCCAGGAATCCCTGTCCAACAACTGAAGGGAACCGGGCCACAATGCCGCCGAAAATTATCAGCGAAATGCCGTTGCCCAGGCCGCGCTCGGTTATCAACTCGCCGAGCCAAACAAGGAACATAGTGCCGGCGACCATCGAAACCAGCATCGCCAGCGTCGGGAGGTTAAGCCCAAAATCGACTCCTGGCAGAACGCCTGACTGCTGAAGCAAGGTCAACTGGCCCCAGGACTGGAGGAACGCAATTGGCACCGTGATCCAGTGGGTAATCTGATTTATGCGCTGTCGACCGTATTCCCCCTCTTGAGAAATAGCCTTCAGGCTGGGGATAGCGGGCGTGAGTATCTGCATCACAATGGACGACGTGATGTAAGGATAGACGCCCAACGCCGCCACGCTCAAGTTTGCCAACGCTCCGCCGCTGAACAGGTCCAAGAATCCAAGAAGGGCCTGCTGTTCAAATGCCTGGTGGAGGGCCTGGGTGTCGACGCCCGGAACGGGCACCTGGGCGACGAACCTGAAAATCACCAGCATTGCCAGTGTGAACAGAATTTTCGCCCGCAGATCCGGCACGCGCATGGCGTCGATCATAGACTGTATAAGTTGTGGTCTTGAGGACTGTTGTTGTCTCGCTGCCTGTCCCTGGCGCATCAAGCGATCTCCTTCACACTACCACCGGACACATCTACCCTCGCTCAAAATAGTGCCAATTCATCGGATCCTCAGATTTGACGTTCGCAGGTCGAAGGAGATCAAGCGATCTCTTCCACGCGCCCCCCTGCGGCCTCAATCTTGTCCCTGGCTGAATTGGAAAATCGTTGGGCCGACACGGTCAGGGCTATGCCCAATTCTCCTCGACCCAAAATTTTCACAGGCTCGTTCAGATCTCGGATGAATCCGGCCTCAACTAGCATGTCCGGCGTGATTTCGGTGTCCGCTGGAAACATTGCCAGTTGGTCCAGATTCACTATGTGGTATTCTTGGCGGAATATGTTTGTGAATCCTCGCATGCTGGGAAGCCTCTTGAGAAGGGAGAGTTGCCCGCCCTGGAAGCCGTGTTTTACGCCGCCTCCACTACGGGATTTCTGGCCCTTGACCCCCCGGCCGGAATAGCTTCCGTACCCGCTTCCGTCACCTCGCCCAACGCGCTTTCGCGTGTGCTTGGAGCCTTTCGGGGATTTTATCGAATGTTGGTTCATTTCTATTTCGTCGCTCCGTGACAGCGGGCTGTCAATTCAAGAAAATCGAATCGGTGTCCGTTTAATCGGAACTTGATCACTTAGTCTGAAGACTCAACTAGTTTGACTTCCAAAAGGTGTTTCACCTTAAAAATCATGCCTTTAATTGAGTCGGTGTCCTCATGTTCCACGGTGTGATGAAGCCTACGGAGGCCCAGGCTCTCCACGACCCTTCGTTGGTTTCTCGGAAAGCCGATAGTGCTTTTCTTTAACGTTACTGCTATTTTCGCCATTTTATCAATCTCAATTCACACTACGTTGACCCGCATCGCGGGGATGTTTGAATTGACCTATTATTCAGATTAAGATGCGAATTACTCCGTGGGGGCTGTTGCCTGAGCTTGTGCCGCCTGAACTTGTGCGGCGGCCTGCCGCGCCTGACGGGCGGCTCTGCGCTCCGCCTGGTTCCTAGCGCGCTCGGCCATACTCTCCACAAGCGCCTCGCGCTTGCGAATCTCTTCCCCTGGGTCTCGCAGACTCTTTAGGCCCTCGAATGTCGCCTTGACGACGTTCACAGGGTTGGTGCTGCGCCGCGCCTTTGTGAGAATATCCCGTACTCCGGCCAGCTCAACCACAGCGCGAACCGCTCCACCGGCTATGACTCCGGTTCCAGGTGACGCAGGTTTCATCATGACCAGGGCGCCGCCGTATTTGGTGAGAACCTCGTGAGGTATCGTGGTGCCTTTGAGGGTAATCTGCACGATATTTTTTCGAGCGTTGGCCGCGCCTTTTCGCACGGCATCTGGCACTGCGTCGGCCTTGCCCATGCCAATTCCGACATGGCCTTCGCCGTCGCCAACCACCACCAAAGCGTTGAAGCTGAGATGGCGCCCACCTTTGACCACCTTTGCCACACGGGAGATTCGCACCACTCGCTCGACGAAAGGAGCGTCTTCGCCTTCTACCTGCTGTTGATTTCGATCAAAATTATTTGTCATTTAGAAAACCAGGCCTCCCTTGCGCGCGGCATCAGCCAGCGCTTTGGTCCTGCCGTGGAATTTGTAGCCGCCTCGATCAAAAACCACTGTGTTGATGCCTTTTTCCTTGGCGCGCTCCGCGATCAGTTCGCCGACCAGGACCGACACTTGGGACTTCCGCTTGCCCTCGCGCTGTCCGATTATCGCTGGTTCCAGACTCGACGCGGCGACGATCGTCTCGCCTTTGGAGTCATCGATGACTTGAACGTAAACGTGCTGAAGACTACGAAAGACGGCCAATCTTGGCCGCTCGGTGCTGCCGGAAATCTTACGCCGCACTCTTTTATGTCGAATGACCCTTCTGGCCTTTGTGGTTTGGGGTTTCGCCATCTTTTAGGCTCTCCTGGCGCTCTTGCCTGGTTTGATATGGACTACTTCGCCGGCATAACGGATTCCCTTGCCGGTATACACGTTGGGCGGCCGCACCTTGCGGATTTCCGCCGCCTGCTGGCCTACCGCCTGTTTGTCTATTCCCATGACACGAATGCGGTTGTTGCCTTCAACCTCTAGGGTAACGCCTGGCAGCGGAGCGATTTCGACCGTGTGACTCAACATCACACTGAGGGAAATTCCAGGGCCTGACTGAGCAACACGATATCCGACCCCCATGAGATCGAGGGTCCTGGAGAATCCGTCGCTTACGCCGACCACCATGTTGTTCAATAGACTGCGCGTCAGACCGTGGAGAGCTTTGTGCTCGCCGGTGTCCGACGGACGCGCAACCAAAACGGTGCCATTTTCCCGTGAGATGCTCATGTCCTCGTGAAACGTTCGGGTCATGGTTCCTCTCGGCCCCTTGACCGTGACATCGTTGCTCTTGATATCGATATCGACTCCGTCGGGCACGGGGATCGGTTGATTTCCTATTCTGGACATATACTGCTCCTTACCACACGTAGCAAAGAAGTTCGCCGCCGACGCCATCGCGCCAGGCCTGTCGTCCTGTCATGACGCCTCGGGATGTTGACATCACCGTGACGCCCATTCCGCCATAGTAACGGGGAATTTCACCCTTGCCCACGTAAACTCGAAGTCCCGGCTTGCTCACGCGTTTTAGGCCGGTGATAGCGGGATCATTCTTGGTCCGATAGTGAAGGCGAATTCTGACCGTCGCCTGAGGGGTGTTGGGACGAATTACCTCGTACCCTTCAATGAAGCCCTCTTGCGCCAGTATGCGCGCCAACTCTAGCTTCATCTTGGAAGCGGGAATCGACACCAGCGGATGGCGCACATTAATTGCATTGCGGATGCGAGTCAGCATGTCCGCGATTGGGTCTGTTACTGTCATATGTATTCCTATTTACGTTGCGCGAAGGTCTGAATCGCTACCAACTGGCTTTTCTAACGCCTGGAAGCAGACCTTCCAGCGCCATATTCCTGAAACAGATGCGACACAATCCAAAGTGCCTGATGTACGCTCGCGGCCTGCCACAATTATGGCAGCGGTTGTGTTGCCGCACCTTGTAACGTTGTGGCCGTTTCCAGCGCTCTATTTTAGATGTCTTTGCCATATGTTAGTTCCCCATTGTGATGCTGGGCTATCCGGCCAACGAGTCTCTGGTTCGAGCGAAGGGCATTCCAAGATGCTCGAGCAATCGGAAACCTTCCTGATCATTACGAGCGGATGTGACGATCGCGATTTGCAGGCCCCGAATCCGGTCGATATTGTTGTAGTCGATTTCCGGGAAAATCACCTGTTCCCTGATTCCCAGGGAGTAGTTTCCTCGACCATCGAAAGAGTCCCTGGGCACGCCCTGGAAGTCGCGGATTCTTGGAAGCGACGAGTTCAGGAGCCTGTCCATAAATTCGTACATGCGGTTGTTTCGCAGAGTCACGCTCACGCCGATAGGCTGGCCTTCGCGAATTTTGAATCCGGCGATCGATTTCTTGGCCAGGGTGATTACGGGTTTCTGGCCCGTGATCGCCGTGAGGTCGCCTGTGGCGGCTTCCATTGCGCGGGCATTCACAAGCGCTTCGCCCATGCCGATATTCAGCACTACCTTATCCAAACGAGGAACCTGCATGACGCTGGTGTAATTAAATTCCTGGACCATCTGGGGGCGTATCTCGTCTCGAAGTCGCTGAAGCAAGCGGGGCAACGGTCGAGGCTCCGGGGCTGACCCGTTCGAGCCAGAGGGCGCAGACGAGTCTGCGCCCTCTTGATTTTGGTCTTCGGTCGTCATTCGATTACTTCCTCGCATTTCGCGCAAACCCGTGCTTTGTTCCCGTCGGCAAGATATCGATAGCTAATCCGGGTCGGCTTTGAGCAATGCACACACAACAACGAAACGTTCGCCGCAGGTATCGGCATCTCTTTCTTGATCAATCCACCCTGCTGAAACGCGCCAGTGGGCTTTTGATGCTTGGTTACAATATTGATTCCTTCGACGACCACTTTGTTGTGCTTCGAGTCCACGCGCGTGATGTGACCTTGTTTGCCTCGGTCACGGCCTTTTGTAACCATAACGTTATCGTTAGCATGGAGTCGCATCTAAAGCACCTCAGGGGCCAGGGACACAATCCTCATAAAGTCACGGTCACGGAGTTCTCTGGCGACAGGGCCGAAGATGCGCGTTCCCCTGGGCATCTGGTCCTCGTTAATGATGACGGCGGCGTTATCGTCAAATTTTATATGGGAGCCGTCGGGCCGGCGATGGGCCTTGGACGTTCGCACGATAACTGCCCTGACAACCTCGCCCTTTCGGACAGCCGCCGCAGGGGTCGCTTCCTTGACCGAGGCCACGATGACGTCGCCCAGCCATGCGTACTTTTTGCCGCTTCCGCCAGGCACGCCGATGCAACTTATGACTTTCGCGCCAGAGTTGTCGGCAACTCTGAGTCGTGAATATATCTGAATCATGTCTGTGCTGTTCTCCCTTTAGCCTTGTGCTTCTTCTGAGTCAACATCAGAGGTTGACTCAGCGTCAGGTGTCGTCGAAGCAGATTCCGCCGCTTCGGCTTGATCGAGAGCAGATGTGGCCGCTGCGGAGGCCACGGACTCATCAACCTGAATCTCTTCAGGTTGCAGTTCGGCGATTTCCCGGCTGGAAAGAATCTCTGCCAGTTTCCATCGTTTCGTCTTGGAAATTGGCCTAGATTCGACGATACGCACCACGTCTCCCAGTTTTGCCTGATTTTCGGGATCGTGGGTCATGAATCTAGTTTCGCGCCGCATGGCCTTTTTGTATATGGGATGTGGGGTGCTCCAGCCGTATGCGACTATGACGGTTTTGTCCATCTTGTCGCTAACGACCCGGCCAATTCTCACTTTACGTCGCTCGTAGCTCATACGCCTGCTCTCGCTAGTTCACGCTCTCGGGCCACCGTGTTGATGCGCGCGATGCGTTTTTTTGCTTTCTTGATTTCGTTCACATTGGCAAGCTGCATGGTTGCGGCCCTGAAGCGCAGGTTCATCAGCTCTCGATGCGTTTCATATAATTCGGTTGCGAGGTCCTCGTCGGACAAAGCTCTCAGGTCATCAATTTCCATTATTCGCCCTTCGAATGGGAACGCGACGATTGTCGCGGATATGTTGGTCGGAAACGTTAGGCTGCATGCCTAGTAACGATTTTGGTGCCCATCGGCATCTTGGAGGACGCCAGGCGAAGCGCCTCGCGTGCGACATCATCAGGCACGCCGGATATCTCATAAATGATTCGGCCTGGCTTGACCGTCGCGACCCAATGGTCGACAGGGCCCTTGCCGCTGCCCATGCGAGTTTCTGCCGCGCGGGCGGTTACCGATTTATCCGGGAATATGCGAATCCACAGTTTTCCGCCTCTTCTGGCATAGCGGGTCATCGCTCGGCGACCGGCTTCAATTTGCCGAGAGGTTACCCAAGCGGCCTCGGTGGACTTGAGTCCGTAGTCACCGAAATTTAACGTGCTTCCCTGAACCGCCAAACCTTTTCGGCGGCCCCGGTGCATGTTCCTGAATTTAACTCGTTTGGGTTGGAGCATTGTCGTCTGCCTCTGCTTGTGGTTCGGTTTCGGTAGGTGCTACCGGAGGGGCCGGCGGCGCCGCCGCTTGTGGTTCCACGACTGGTGGAACCGCAGGTGGTGGAGTCTCAAGTGGCGTTGGCTGTGCCGGAGCAGGCGTCGTTGGCGGAACGACGGCTGGCGGTTCTGGCGTTCCTGCCGCTGGAGGAACTGCAACTGGCGGCACAGCGGCTGGCGGGACTGGCGGCTGGGCAACTGGGGCCGGTTCAGCAGGCGGCGTGACCACCGCTGGTTGAATGGGCGCCACGACGGATGGAGCAACAATTGTCTCCACGACCGGCTGTTCTGGTTCCGCTCGAAGGGTCACTTCAATCGGCGAAATCTCCTCTTCAATCTCCGGCTCTGGTGGGGCTTCGGGGAGGATGTCGCCTTTGTATATCCATACTCTGACGCCAATGCGTCCAAATTCAGTGGCGGCCTCGGCGAGTCCATAGTCGATATCCGCCCTGAGTGTGTGCAGTGGGACGCGACCCTCAAGCACTTTTTCAGTGCGGGCAATGTCCGCGCCGCCAAGCCTACCGCCGCAAATGACTTTAATCCCTTGAGCGCCGGCCTGCATCGTTCGAGTTACCGATTGCCTGATGGCCCGCCTGAATGCGATGCGACGCTCCAACTGATCGGCGATATTGCGGCCTACCAGATATGCGTCTAGCTCCGGCTGCCGGATTTCCTGCACATTCAGCCTGGCTCGACGGTCAGTCAGAGCCTCAAGTTCCTTGCGTAGTTGCTCGACCCGCTGGCCTCCGCGACCGATTACGATTCCCGGCCGGGCAGTGTGTATTGTGATAATTACTTCACTACTACCACGCTCAATATCCACTTTGGATATTCCGGCTTCGGGATAGTTCGTTGAAATCTGTTTCCGTATCTTCAAGTCTTCCAGCACGAGCGCGCGGTAGTCTGCCTGCTTATGTGCGAACCAGCGGGCGTGCCAGTCTTTGACAATTCCCAGTCGAAATCCGATTGGATGAGTTTTCTGGGCCACTCTAGATCTCCTGTTCGTCCACCACGACGGTGAGATGGCAGTTTCGTTTGATTATTCTGTTCGCTCGGCCACGTGCCCTTGCGCGGAAACGCTTTAGGCTCGGTCCATCGTTTGCGTATATTTCTACGATCCTCAGATCGGCACTGTTCAAGAAAAGCTCGTTTTCAGCGTTTGCTGCTGCGGATTTAACGACCTTGGCTATCTTGATAGCCGCGGGTGAAGGCAGGAACTGGAGAATATGCAGAGCATTTTCCACTTTCTCGCCTCGCACGAGGTCGATAATCCGTCTCATTTTGTTGGCCGATATACCGGTGTCTTTCGCGGTGGCGCTTATTGGCATTTCATTTCCTGATATTCGCCTGTCTGAATCTTATAAGGTTAACTGGTCACGAACAATTAACGGACGGCAGAGGCTCGTTCCGACTTCGAGGAGTGACCCCGGAAGGTGCGGGTGGGAGCGAATTCGCCCAGCTTGTGACCGACCATGTTTTCTGTGATGAACAACGGGACGTGGCGCCGCCCGTCATGGACAGCAATGGTCAACCCAAGCATATCAGGCATGATCGTCGATGCGCGAGACCACGTTCGTATCACGGCCTGGCTGTTGCTTTGACGAGCCTGGTCAACCTTCTTCGCAAGTTTCTCTTGCACGAACGGACCTTTTTTAATTGACCTCGACATTGTTGACCTCTTTCATAATCGACTGTGTTGCCGCAGGCGGATTGCCCAGCTGTTAGTATAGCTACTTCTGGTATCTGCGACGCACGATGAATTTGTTTGTGGATTTGTTCCTTCGAGTGCGCGCGCCCAGAGCTGGCTTGCCCCAGGGGGTCTTCGGTCCCGGCATCCCAATCGGCGACCTGCCCTCGCCGCCACCGTGGGGATGGTCTCTGGGATTCATTACAACGCCTCGAACTTCAGGCCTTCGCCCCATGTGGCGTTTGCGGCCTGCTTTGCCCAATTTGGTGTTTTTGTGATCAAGGGCGCTTACCTGCCCAATTGTTGCCATACAAGTGCTAAGGACATTTCGCATCTCCCCCGATGGCAAACGGAGTAAAGAGTACTTGTCCTCACTAGCAAGAACCTGTGCAGAGCTTCCAGCGCTTCTCACAATTTGGGCGCCCTTGCCAACGCTAAGCTCAACGTTGTGAACCGTGGTGCCAGCGGGTATCGCATTGAGGGGCAGCGCGTTCCCTGTGCGGATGGGTGCGTCCGGGCCGGACTGCACCGTGTCACCGACTTTCAGGCCATTGGGCGCGACGATGTATCGCCAGTCGCCGTCCGGATATTTTATCAGGGCGATTCTAGATGACCTGTTAGGGTCGTACTCGATAGTCGTGACTTCGCCGGGAACGCCAAACTTGTCGCGTTTGAAGTCAATGACGCGATAGCGCCTCTTGTGTCCGCCGCCCCTGTGTCGAACTGTGATGCGGCCTTGGCCGTTGCGTCCGCCAGTCTTTTTTAAGGGCCGAAGCAGGGACTTTTTGGGCTTCCGCGTCGTAATATCATCGGTTGTCTGGAGCACCAGCCCTCGCTGGCCGGGGGTTGTTGGCTTGCGTGTTTTGAGAGGCATTTATACACCCTCGAATATAGTGATAGTGTCGCCCGGGGACAACAAAACGATCGCCTTCTTCCACGATCGCCCTTGGGCGATACGAGGGCCGAATCGTTTTCGTTTTCCACGAACGTGCATTGTGTTGACCTGAAGAACGTCAACATTGAAGGCTTCTTCAACCGCTTCCTTGATCTGGTGTTTGGTGGCGTTTAGAGCAACCTCGAATGTGTAGCGCCCTTCCTCTTGAAGAATCGTGCTTTTTTCGGTGATTACCGGACGCCTTAATATGTCAAATACTTGCATTGCCTAGTTCTCCTCACCTTCAGCGACTGCCTCAGGAACCGGAGATGGCTTGCGCTGGAACCTGCCGCCCCAAATCACCTCTGCGTTGCGAACAGCGGCCTCCGTCATGACGATCGACTGGAAGTCTAATATATCTGTGGCGTTGAGCGACTGGCTTGGGATGGCTTTGAGTCGGGGTATGTTGTTGGAAGCGCGAATCACATCGGAGCTAGCCCCGTCAGCCACCAGCAGTATCGAAGGCCCGGCGCCGACCGCGTTTAGCGCGTTCATCAGGTTTTTAGTTTTGGCGTTTGCCAGGTTCAGGTCTTCAAACACGATCAACTTGCCGTCGCGGGCCTTGGCTGAAAGAGTTATCACCAAAGCCAGCCTCTTCATGCGTTTGGGGGTCCGTTGTCGATAGCTTCTGGGAGCGGGGCCGAAAACCGTCCCGCCGCCCTTCCATTGGGGTGCGCGAATGGTTCCGGCACGAGCGCGACCTGTGCCCTTCTGCGGCCTGGGCTTGACCCCTCCGCCGGACACTTCGGAGCGCGTCTTAACCTTTGCTGTCCCTTGCCTGCGATTAGCTAGCTGGCCGACCATTACCTGATGCACGACTGCGTCATTCTGGCGTCGAGCGAATACGTCGTCTCGGACGTCAATTTCGCGGACGACGCTGCCTCTTGTGTTATTGACGGGGAGCTTCACTTGAGTGGCCTTTTTCTGCTTCCAGCCCTCCGGAGCAACACGATGGAGTTGCGTCCGCCGGGAACGGAGCCTTTGATAAACATTAAATTACGCTCTGGGTCAGAGGCGACAACCTCAAGGTTACGAGTGGTGATCCTGGCGTTGCCCATATGGCCTGCCATTTTCAACCCTTTGATTACGTGACCGGGAGACGAACCCGCGCCGATTGAGCCGGGCGCGCGATGGCGGTCTGACTGGCCGTGAGTTTTCGGGCCGCCACTGAAACCCCAACGCTTGACGCCGCCCTGAAAGCCTCGGCCCTTCGAGGTTCCTGTGGCGTCAATTTTATCGCCGGCTTCGAACAATTCAGCGTTGATCTCTTGGCCAACTTCGACGTCTGACGGATCGTCGACTCCGAACTCACGGAGATGCCGAAAAAGCTTGTCGACGGACGAGAGGTGTCCCTGTCTGGGCTTGTTGAGTTTGCGAACTTCTTGGAACCCAAGCTGAACGCCGGTGTAACCGTCGGAGTCAGGCGTCTTTACCTGAGTTACGATGCATGGGCCTGCCTGCACCACGGTGACGTCATCAGATCTTCCGTCTTCATGGAACATCTGGGTGGTGCCGATTTTTTTTGCTATCAATCCGTGTATTGCCATCTTGGTCCAAATTGTCCTTGATGATTCTCGAATAAACTTCAGCTGCCACAAGCCTGCAGCCAAAATATCTAGGCGGGTCTGATTTATGCCCAGTCCTAGATGACTCGGTTTACAACTTGATCTGGATATCCACCCCTGCGGGCACGTTCAGCCTGGTTAGTTGATCAATTGTCTTGGAGGTGGGCTCCAGGATGTCAATCAGACGGTTGTGTGTTCTTATTTCGAAGTGCTCCCTGGAGTCCTTGTCGATGTGCGGGGAGCGCAGCACGCAGAAACGCTTTATCGACGTGGGCAAAGGGATCGGCCCAGACACACGAGCGCCCGTGCGCTCAGCGGCTTCGACTATCTGCCCTGCAGATTGGTCGAGTATCCGGTGATCATACGCCTTTAGGACTATCCTGATCTTTTGCCTGTTTGACATTGTCATGATTGTTGTCTCGCCATTTCAGTTTTCCCCGATTAGACTTCGGCTTCGAAGCCCTTGGGAACTTCCAGATAATTATCAAATTCCATGCTGTAGCTTGCTCGGCCTTGGGTCAATGAACGCAATGAATTTGCGTAGCCGAAACTTTCTCCCAGTGGAATCCTCGCTCCGATGACTTGTATCTCGCCAGTGCCTTCAATATTCTGAATCTGTGCGCGCCGCCGCCCCAGATCTCCAATCACTTCGCCCAAATAGTCGCCGGGAGTGACCACTTCGATTTTCATGACAGGTTCGAGCAGGAACACATGCGCTCGGGCCACCAGCGTTTTTGTCGCCATAGAGCCTGCGATCGCGAACGACATTTTGGACGAGTCAACGTCGTGGAACGTCCCGTCGGTCAGCGTAAGTTTCACATCCACTATTGGGAATCCCGAGAGCGGGCCTGCTTGGAGCGCTTCTCTCGCGCCCTCTTCGACCGCAGGTATGAACTCCTGGGGTATCGCGCCGCCTCTAATCTTGCTCTCAAACTGAATGCCTGAGCCTTCTTTAAGCGGTTCGATGTCCATCCAAACGTGTCCGAACTGGCCATGTCCGCCGGTCTGGCGCACGAATCGGCCTTCGGCGGTGGCTTTGGACCTAATGGTCTCTCGGTAGGCCACTCGTGGCTTACCGACGTTGGCCTCTACTTTATACTCGCGCTTCATTCGGTCGGTGATGATGTCCAGATGAAGCTCGCCCATCCCAGAAACGACCGTTTGGCCCGTTTCATCGTCGTATATTATTTTGAAAGTCGGATCCTCATCGGCCATCTTGATCAGCGCGTCGGACAGTTTGTCCTGGTCGCCCCGAGATTTCGGCTCGATGGCGATTGAGACGACAGGGTCCGGAAATGTGATTGTTTCCAAGACGACCGGATTGTTGATGTCGCAAATCGTGTCGCCGGTGACCGTGTCTTTGAGGCCCACCGCGGCGACTATCTGGCCGGCGTTGACCTCTTCCAGATCCTCTCGGCGTTGGGCGTTCATAAGAACAAGCCTGCCAAGGCGTTCGCGTCGCTTCCTCGAAGCGTTATAAACCATCGATCCCGAATCCGCATGGCCTGAGTAGACCCTGAAATAGACCAATCTTCCTATATATGGGTCGGCTACAGTCTTGAACGCAAGTGCCGAAAACGGTTCGTCAGTCGCATGTCGGGTGAGTGGCTCTTCGGTGCGGGGGTCTTTTCCTTGTGTGGGGACAACGTCGAGAGGAGAGGGGAGGTAGTCGCCGATGGCGTCTAGGAGAGGTTGGATTCCGCGATGCTTGAGGGCTGTGCCACAGACCACCGGCACGATCCGATAATCGATAGTCGCCTGTCGCAACGCCTGCTTAATTTCTTCGTTAGATATCTCTTCATCTTCCAGGTACTTCATCATCAGGTTATCGTCGGTCTCGGCGATCTTCTCGATGAGCGCCGCCCGATAGTTGCGAAACTCTTCGATCATCTCTTCAGGCACCGGTCCTTCGACGGGGTCCACGGGGCCTTCCTCTAGGTAGGTGTATGTTCGTTCCTCGATGAGATCGACTACGCCCTGGAAATTATCCTCGGCGCCAATCGGAATCTGTATTGCCACGGGGTTGGCTTTCAAGCGGTGGGCGATGCTGTCGATGGCTCGGAAGAAATCCGCTCCTACCCTGTCCATCTTGTTAACGAAACAGATTCTGGGAACGTTGTACTTGTCCGCCTGCCGCCAGACCGTCTCTGACTGAGGCTGCACTCCGGCTACGGCGTCGATTACGACAACGCCGCCGTCGAGAATTCGCAAACTGCGCTCGACCTCGGCAGTGAAATCAACGTGGCCGGGGGTGTCGATGATGTTGATGTCGTACTGTTTCCAGCTAGCGGTCGTCGAGGCGGAGGTGATTGTGATGCCGCGTTCGCGCTCTTGAGCCATCCAATCCATTACCGTCGTGCCTTCGTCAACGCCGCCGATTTTGTAAATCCGGCCGGCAAAGAACAGCACCCGTTCGGTCACGGTTGTCTTCCCAGCGTCAATATGGGCAATGAACCCAATATTGCGGATATTTTCTAATGAAGTTGAAGTTGTTGTTGTCATCTGACTTTCCGGTGTCCCAGCGCTTGCTATAGACTACCAGCGATAATGGGCAAAGGCTCGGTTAGCCTCGGCCATTCTGTAAAGGTCTTCGCGTCGTTTGACCGCCGTTCCCTGGCCGCGAGAAGCTTCAAGCAATTCTGCCGACAGCCTGTCCGCCATCGGACGCCCGGACCGTGACCGCGCCGCGAGGATAATCCATCGCATTGCCAACGCCAACCGTCGCTCGGGCCTGACTTCAGTTGGGACCTGATACGTCGCGCCGCCAACCCTTCGGGACTTGACTTCAACCATCGGCATTGTGTTGCGAATAGCCATTTCAAAGACTTCGATCCCTGGCCTTCTCGCTTCTTCGCTGGCCTGATCGAGAGCGCCATAGACGATGCGCTGTGAAGTCGTCTTTTTCCCGTTGAGCATTACTTTATTGATGAACTGAGCCAGCTCAATGTTCTTGAATCTGGGGTCTGGAGTGATTTTTCTTTTTTCGGCTCTGCGTCTGCGCGCCATAGTCGTATCCTTCTGGTCCTCTGGCTTGATATTGCGTCAAAACTGGCTCGTTGAGCCAGTCAGATTCGGAACGTTCCTAGCCTAGGCGTTCCGTTTTGCGCCGTACTTGCTCCGTCCGCGTCGCCTGTCGATGACGCCACCTGTGTCCAGCGCTCCGCGAATGACATGATATCGGACCCCTGGCAGGTCTTTGACTCGACCGCCCCTTATCAAGACTACCGAATGCTCCTGAAGGTTGTGGCCCTCACCGGGAATGTACGCCGTGACTTCCATCCCATTGGTGAGCCTGACTCGCGCGACTTTGCGTAGAGCGGAGTTCGGCTTCTTTGGCGTTTGAGTCCTTACCTGGATGCACACGCCTCGTTTTTGCGGGGCACCAGAAAACTTCTTCGTCCTGTTTTTCAAGGAGTTGAAGGAGAATCGCAAAGCAGGCGCTTTTTCCTTCTTTTGCTTCAGCCTGCGAGGCTTCCTGATTAGCTGATTTACCGTAGGCATAGCATGTCCTTTAAGAAATTTCACACAGAGAAAAATCAAACGAGCCGCCACTTGTGGCGACAAACACAGATTGTACTCACTCGACCTTGCGGTGTCAAATACTCAACGGCTCAGTTTTTCGTGCCTGCCGAAGCGTGGACGTTTCTGAGCCGGTTATGGTCGATCCAAGCTGTTGATAGTGGATCGGTTTCAATGATTATAACCAATTGCAGCGTCGAATATCGAGAGGAGAAAACGACTGTCCGATCAGACGTGCATCAAAAGACAATTGCGTCCAGATTGCCGCCCTCGCTATGAGGGCCGACTACGGGAATCAACGACCCGGATTCCGATTCTCGCATACACCGTCAGTTTTTGATCAACATCCCAGGCTGTCATCTCCGACAGTAGCTGGTGATCCGCTTGTTCGCGGTGATCTGGCTGATCTTGTTGCCACAATCAGGACATTCTTGCCCGCCTTTGTTAGTGGCCCGCGAGGAAGTCGCGCAACTTGTGGCCCAGTTGGCCGTTCATTCTATCTCGAACCACCAAAGTGGCATCCACAATGGCCTGGCGCGCGCTGTGGTGGATTCGACGCAACTCATCGTGAGACAACTGTTTACAGCGCTTGAACGGATAGACCTTCGCGTCAAAAAGAATTTCGTCCGCGCAAGCGTTCCCAATTCCTGACAGCACGCGACCGCAAGTGAGAATGCCCTTGATCTCTCCGTGGAACCCTTTGAATCGGGACTTGAAATCTTCCAGGTCGATGTCGTCCAGGACGTCGGGGCCTTGGTCGTTCAACCCAGGCACTTCGTTCAACTGATCATTGGATACGTAGTAGAACATTCCCATCTGCCGGTCGTCAGTGTACCGGAGTTGCGAGTCGCCGTTGAGACCCAGCAGGATGCAAGTGCGTTTCAACACCCTTAGTTTTGTCGGACAGAACTGAAGCCCGCCAGTCAGCTTCGGGTTAATCACTATCGCCCTGTCACCAGACAGTTCAAGAAGCGAGAATTTGCCGCGTCGGGTCTATTTCGTGAATGTCCGGCCAATCATGTCGTCCTGAATATCGCCCTGGAACAACTTCAAGACGCTTGGTTTGAGCACATGGGCTTCCGAAACCTCATTGCCTACAAGATTCTGGGCGAGATAATCTTTGACGACTTCCATCTCTGGAGCTTCAGGCATCGCGCGCTCCTGAACAAGACATTGCCGTAGATTCCTTAGCTTATTCGACAATCGTAACAGCGGATATGGACGAAAGTGGTAGGGGAACGCGCGTCGTTCAACTCCCAATCGGTCCTCGATCAATGCGAATACGATAATTCTGATGTTGTCAGAGGCGAGTTGGCGGCGGTATCATAAACGGTACCGTGCAAGCTTCCAGGATATTTCGATGATCCATCGAGCTCGAACCTGTGCACGTTGCGCCTTCAACCTTTGTGGGCCGGTAGCTCAGTTTGGCAGAGCATCGGACTTTTAATCCGAGTGTCCTGGGTTCGAATCCCAGCCGGCTCACT
>DCAW01000005.1:72731-74739 GCA_002313895.1 Dehalococcoidia bacterium UBA1123 | reverse complement strand
CCAACTCTCAATCGTGTCCGGGTTTACCCCGATGAGGGCTGGCACTTCAACCGTGCCACCGGTCAGAGCCATGTCCCATGCAAAGTCACCGATCTTCTGGCGGGACGCCAGGTTCTCGGGCGAACCCTTGGCCTGAACGCGCGTCTCCTCCCGGTTGTCCCAGTACTTGTTGTCCTCTAAGCTGGGATTATATCCGCCGGAGGGAAGCGGCCACAGGCCGCCACCGGGGAGCGTGCCGCCGCCATCTGCCCGGCGGCCATTTTTGCTGGTGGGACCCCAGCGTGTCATCCATGGCACGTGAAGTTCACGACCCAGCATTGTCGGACGCCGTGAGGAGTATTGGGTGCTGTCAATGAACGGGTCGAGGTCGAGGTTCTCTTTCCACTGGCCGACGACCGCTTCGCAGACTTCCAGCGAAGTGCCGTTGCCTTGTGAGCAGAAGAACTCAAACCGGAAACCAGGCTCTACCCCAGATTCCGCGAGGAATTTGCGGGCCAGTTCAGGATCGAACTCGTAGGCCCAACGATCCTGGTACTCGGGATCCAACTGGTGGAATGGCATCCCAGGGTATGCTCCGCCGTAAACGGCTCCGCCGTACCCTCCGGTTACCGCGGAGGCTATCAGCTCGCGGTCCATTGAATAGATCAATGCTTTGCGGAAAGCCTTGGCCTTTAGCATGGACGGGGTCTCGTACGAGAAACGGTCCGTGTCGTTATGGTCGAACCCTATCGACTCTGGGGTGAACCGGGATTCGAAGCCATCAAAAGTGAATTCAAAGTTTTCCATCTTGCAGCCCGCGCCAGGGGTATCTTGGATTGCGGGGTCGGACCTGTCGATTCCAATGCACTCGACCCTTGGGTCGCCGATCCACGGGTGCTTGTCCGTGGGAATGAAACCAGGTCGAATCACTGGGTCGCCCGACATGTCAAGGTCCTTTAATTTCGAACCTGGCGGATAGGCGAACGACCACAGGTTGCCGGCGAAGTAGAAGAAGTTGCCGTTGATGGAGTCGAGCCCCTCGTGGAACATGAATCCATCTTTTTCCAGTCGCCCGACATCTTGGATTGAGGCCTGCGCGATATCGGCTGCGCCGGTCTGTAGCATGGCGGAGCGCTGCTGCGCCTCGTTGGCCTGGACGAACACCAGCCTGTCGAATTGAGCGTTCTTCCTCCAGTGGTCAACCCGTGCTTCAGCTTCGATGCGCTCTGCGGGCAGCCACTCATGCACTACGAAGGGGCCGCTGCCGTGGGGCACGCCGAAGGTGGAGCCGAGCTCGTCGTACAGCGTTTTGGACTGCATCCAGATTGCGTCCTGGCACATTGAGGTAGCGTCTTGGAGGCCGTCCGACCTGAACGCTCGCGCGGGGGCCTCTACTGTGTACGTGTCAATAGCCCTCCAGGGCTTGTAGTACTCGTACGCTTGCGACGAGTTCGAGTTTGTGGAATTTACATTCTCGGCGCCCGCGTCGTTCATCGACCAGGCGACGTCTTCAGCCGTCAAGTTACCGATGTTGACCAGGTTCCCGTCAATTGCCCGATAGAAGTCAACGTCGTCACGAAGGAACACCCTCATAACGCCTTGGTTATCGGGATCGGACAGGTCGGCTTGGTCAAAGGTCTCCAACTTCTTTCCATCCATTGTCACGGTGCCGCCGCCCTTAGCCGGAAGCTCCCATTCCCATCCCGTGGCAACAAGGGGCGCATGGCAGGCTACGCCAACGGTCCTAATCGGGAACCCTTTATCGTCGTATGTGGGTTCCCAGCCCAATAGCGGCTCCATGAAGCCGTAAAAACCGTGGAACATTATGTCTGGCCATGTCCCCTTGCCCATTTCGAACAGCGGGGTGCCAACGTTGTCAAACACTGCCGTGATGGTTTGGCTCACTCGCGCAGCAGTTGGCCCGGCCGGCGCTGCGGGCGCGGGCTGCGCTGAGGTTGTTGGAGCCGACGGCGCAGGAGCCGACGGGGCCGGAGCAGCGGCCGGAGCCGGCGCAGGAGCCGCTGGCGCT
>DCAW01000005.1:17357-72423 GCA_002313895.1 Dehalococcoidia bacterium UBA1123 | reverse complement strand
CGCTGGCGCAGGAGCCGCTGGCGCCGGAGCTGCTGGCGCCGGAGCCGGAGCCGCTGGCGCGGTAGTTCCCTCATCCGAGCTCGAACATGCGACAGCGATAAGCGCGATAAGGCTTGCGACCATCACAAGCAGTATCTTCTTGTCCCTTCCAATACTAGATAAAAGCGTCATACCAGTCTCCTTGTCAGTTTGTTGAAATTCCGTTGGCCGAGCTAATTGCATTCCGCTACATCGTTCCTTCTTGTGCTGACACATCGTTCAGTTCACCGATATGTCTCTGAAGATGACGATTGTGTTCGGACATGAATTGGGTGTCGGCGATACGCGAGATTCGATTCGCAATATATATCGCACCCGCCAGACGTTGTCAATCTAAGAACGCAATCCTTTAAATTGTGGTAATACATTTAATAATAAATTAAATGCAACGAGATCACGTAGTCTGTCGTTTAACGGAAATATTAATATTTATGATACGCAACAGACCTGGTGTTACACACAACATAAATATTCAAGCAATTGGGAGCATTTTGAACGATGTGATTATTATTAACTCCTGTGTTCTGGAAGTTTCATTGCCTCGTTCGGGAAATTTCTGCTCATATCGACAACAAAACTCAGGAAAATTGGAAACTGAAAGTGAACAGTAATTTCGTCGCTGGTTTCGCCCCAATCGTGACTGATCTGGGCGAGAGTAAAATTTTTACAAGGAACTGCTTGGCGCCCCGCTCGAATATGAAGAGGCGAGCGACTACACGGCGACGAATGAAATGGAAGGTCTCAAGCACTTCAGGCTTTGGACGCTTCTGGACGCCGCTCGAAGCGTGCTCGATCAAGGAAGTGGCCGACCGATGTTCCGATTCCTCAAGGAACAATCGAATTCGATGTCGAGGATGTGGCTGAAGCGATTTCCGAAATGAAGCCAAAGGGCTCGGAAATTCTACAGGGCACAAGGGCAGAACCGAGGGGACAGACGACTGTACGCCGCTTGTCTCCAGAAGGACTGCTTATCGGAATAACGTACCCTCCCTGGCTACGCAGTTAGCGATTTCAGCGAATCTCCATGCGCTGATAGGTTTCCAGCAAAGCGCTATAATCGCGGCGACTGAAATCATGAAATCCGAGAAGTCCTAGACGAGGAGATGCCATGCCCGCGATTGATGACCGTTTCCATGATCTGCATGCCAAATCCGTGACCCTGTCCCAAGAAGCCGAGACTTTATTCCCGGACGGCGTTACACACGACGGACGGAAGTTCGGTCCGTTCCGTGTGTATATGGATCACGGTGTTGGGCCTCGAAAGTGGGACGTCGATGGCAACGAGTATATCGACTATCGGACCGGTCACGGCTCAATGATTCTCGGGCAGGCGAATCCCGAGGTGGTGAAAGCTGTGCAGGATCAATTGGCTAAAGGCACGCACCTCAGCGCATCGTCAGAGCTTGAGATCAAATGGGGCAATCTAGTCAAGGAGTTGGTTCCATCAGCCGAGAAATTGCGTTTTGTGTCGTCTGGCACCGAAGCCATGATGATGGCATTCCGAATGGCCCGCACCCACTCGGGCAAAACGAAAATCATTAAATTCGAAAACGCATTCCACGGTTGGGCGGACTCGCCATTCGTCGGAGCAGCGGGCGACAATGACGACAACGGCATCCCTCAGGAAATTCGCGACACGATGGTCGTTTTGCCGTACGACATCGACGCAGTTGAGAAGGCGCTTGAGAGTGGAGACATCGCGGCTGTCGTGTTCCAGGGCAACCAGGTGATGCAGCCTTCATTTATCCAGGCCCTTCGAGACGCCACAACGTCCCGTGGAGTCATGCTGATATTCGACGAAGTGGTGAGTGGATTCCGATTCTCTCGTGGCGGATGCCAGGGGCTTTATGGCATCACGCCTGATCTCACTGGAATGGCGAAAATTCTGGCCGGCGGACTGAATGGCGGCTGTGTGACTGGACGGGCTGAAATAATTGACACGATCGCTCCTGGCAGAATCGCTCATCCAGGCACGTTCAACGCCAATCCTTTATCTGCGGCGGCCGGCGTTGCGGCCCTGGAACTCGTGAAGAACGAACCGATTGGCGAAATCGCAGATACCAGAGCCGCACACTTGAAGATGGGCCTGAACGACATCATGGGGCGAATGGAGATTCCAGGGTGCGCCTACGGCGTGTCGTCGATTGTCCACATGCGTTTGGGTGTGGCCCATGAGTGCGACCACGAATATTGCACTGAAGGCGATCAGGCGATGATGATCGGCGTTGGCGACGATACAACCGCGCTGCTCGCACAGGCGACGGTTAATGAAGGAATTTGGGGGGGGCCAACTAGCTTCATTCTCTCATCGACCCACACTGAGCAGGACATCGACGAGACACTAGAGAGCTACGAGCGAGCGCTGCAATCAGTCCGGTCCGAGGGCGCGATCTAGTCTCTTTGCCAAACCAAATGAAACCAATACGACCTGCCCGTGAATATGAACCGTTCACGGGCAGGTCGTCTAATTGTCAAAAGGGCGGCCCAAACCCTAGAAAACCGCGATCGGGTTTACTGGCGACCCTGTGCCTCCGACTACGTTCAGTGGATTGATCGTCAGCATGAACTCGTATCGGTTCTCCTCAGTGCAGACATTGGCAAGGGGCTCCAGCAACGAATTGTCGAGCAGGGCGACGCCGTAGGCGAATATAACGCCGTGGACTGACCAGGGAATATCATACTCGTTGGGGCCGGCGTCCATCATGTCCCACCCGAGGATCGACACGTCGTTTTCCCGAACGAACTTCAGGCACGAGGCATGGAGTCCGGGTCGAGTTGGTCGGCCTCCCCAGGTTCCGCCGTTGTCTGCCGCGTAGGCTTCCCGTCCGCTGTACACCATCACGGCGTCTCCGGGTTCCAGTGTCACGCTCTCGGCAACGGCGATCTCCTCTAGCTCCCAACCGTGGACAGGCTCGTCCAGTGTGACGTATGGCTTGCCTCTGTGCTTGGGAACGTCAAGCAGGACGCCGCGGGTCAGTATTCCGTCGCTCCACTCGTCCACTGTCCCATAGGTCGCGCCGCTGAAGCCCAGGATTTCGTCAGGCGTTTTCCCATCCCACATGCCGCCGTCGTCCCACACATGGCAAAGAGCGTCGATGTGGGTGGTCGCGGTCCCGTGATAGAACACGCCATAAAAATCCATCGCCGCTCCGCCAGGAGGCCTGTCCATGACTGTCATATAGTGTTGGGCAGGTCTGGGGTTCTCCGCTGTCGGAGTCACAGGCAGAGGACGGCTCAGCGACACCGTGCGCCCGTTTTGCACCAGCTTTGCGGCTGCGATTCGTTTCTCGGGAGTGATCAGGTTGATCGCTCCCGCCGAACCTTTGTCACCCCAACGGCCCCAGTTTCGATCATCTCGTAAATATGACATGACCTCGGCTTTGGTCGGAACTTGATTCTCTGTCATCTGGCAATCCTCCTGTGCAATCTGATGCGGACTCTACACCATGTCGAACCACCCATCAAGACGGAAAGGGCATTCGCATGGCCTTCGAAGCCGTTCTGGAAAATAATCGTCTCAGGAGACGTTTCAATACCGCGCCTGGGCCGATGTAACGCGGCATACCGTCTGGAACTATTGCTGTTATATAATGAGGCTGCTTTCATTCTCGAAAATCAAGGAGGAAAAATCATGGGTAAACTGGATGGGAAAGTATGCGTAATCACCGGCGCCAGCCGGGGCATTGGCGCTGAGATCGCAAGGGAATTTGCGGCTGAAGGCGGCAAAGTTGTGGCAGCAGCACGAACGCTCCGCGAAGGAGACCACCCGCTGGAAGGTTCGCTTGAAAAGACTGTGTCTGAAATTAAGGAAAATGGAGGAGAAGCCACCGCTTCGGCTGTGAACATCTCCGTGCCCGAGGACTGCGAACGCCTTATTGAGGAGGCCCATGCCGCATATGGGAACGTAGACGTTCTGGTCAACAACGCCGCGTTGACGTACTTTATTCCGGTCAAGGACTATCCCGTCCGACGCTGGATGCGGTCGTGGGCCGTGAACTTTCATGCTCCGTTTATGCTCAGTCAAATGGTTTTGGGAGAAATGATCGAAGCCAAGTGCGGGAGCATCGTAAATATATCGTCTGGCGCGGCCATCGGCCCAGGTCGAGGCCCGTACCCCGACGCCCCTGCTGGCGGCGGCGGAACGTGCTACGGTGCAGAAAAAGCGGCGCTGGAACGGTTCACTCAAGGACTCGCTCAGGAAGTTTATCAATACGGAATCTCGGTGACTTGCGTGTCGCCATCGCAGGTCGTGCCGACTCCGGGAACCGTGTTCCACAATCTGGTCACAGGCATGGACGACCCAAGAGGCGAAAATCCTAATCTGATGGCGAAATCGGCGCTGCTTCTTGCCAGCGAACCGTTGGACAAAGTGACCGGCAGAGTGACTTACAGTCAGGAAATTCTGAAAGAATTCGATTGGATCCAGGACGCAAAAGGCACGGGCATCGACAGGGAAGGCAGCGGGTACAGCCAGGTTTAGGCATCGAAATGCATCGCTGACCCGGCTCGATGAAAATTCTCCAACGCAGGGCCAAATCGAGGAATAACCGACAGTCGGACGCGACATCGTGAGCGTCCGGCTGTTGCGTTCCTGAAGGCAAACTTTGAGACAGTGGCTCCACAATCTGGCGAATGGGAGACATCCAGGGAACCTAAAACACCTTGCGCGATGTCTAAGACCTTAGTTAGCCTTTTACCTAGTCTATTTCTAAGACCAGTGTTGGCGCCAGTGACAGGCTAAGTGGCATCGGATACAATTATTGAAGGATGAGCCTCCTAGTTGAATGTGTGGGACTTAAGTTCGTGGCGAATAGAGACCACGACACAGCACGAAAACATGATCCGCACGATTCACTAAATGCATAAATGCCTGAGCCGAAAATACTGACCGATACTGGCGGAAAATGCAGACACTACCATAGCTCCAAATTTTCCGGGGAAGAGGAAATAACATGAGATTGACTCGCGCGAGGGTAACGAATTATAGGAGCATCGACGACTCCGGTTGGGTGTCGTTGGACAACGTGACCTGCATGGTAGGCAAGAACGAGTCTGGAAAGACGGCGTTCCTCCAGGCGTTAAGGCGCATCAACCCTGTGAGCGGGGCCAACGGGGCATTTGATCTTCGTGATTTCCCGCGCAAGGGATACGTTCGCTACAAGCGCCGTCACGAGGAAGAACCGGCCACTGTTGTCAGAGCAGAATTCACGCTCTCCGAAGAAGAAATATTAGACATCGAATCCGAGTTCGGCAAAGGCGTGCTTCGTTCGGACTTGGTGACTGCATCCAAAAATTACAAAAACCAGCGGGCATGGGAACTTGATATCGATGAGACTGCTGTCGTACAGCATGTTATCGATTCCGTTGACCTACCGTTGGAGGTTAAACAATTTGTGGGTCAGGCCGACACATGGGAGGACCTGCAAAACAGTCTTCAGTCCCTCGAAGTCAAACCTCCTGCGGTCCAGAAACTGCTCACCGACCTGCCGGAGCGGTTCCAAACAGACATTCGACAGCAGATAATCCTCCAGAAGCTAGAGCAATTCCTGCCCACGTTCGTCTATTTTGACAACTACAGCGCGATGCATGGGCGAATCTCGATTGAGAACATTAAAGAACGAGAGTTCGCCGGCGACGACATTGACGACGCTGACCGAACTTTCCTGGCTCTGCTCTCGCTGGTTGGGGCCGATCTGGACGATCTGGAGACTCAGACGAACTACGAATACCTGAAGGCTGAACTCGAATCAGCGTCCATCGGCATATCAGACGAGATTTTTCAGTTCTGGAAACAGAACACGCAACTTCGCGTGGAGTTCGACCTCTCGCAGGCTAACCCAACTGACCCGCCCCCGTTGAACAAGGGAACGATCCTTCATGTCCGCATCTGGAACGACCGACATCGCGTCTCGGTGCCATTCGATGAGCGCTCAAAGGGGTTCGTGTGGTTCTTCTCGTTCCTGGTGTACTTCTCCCAACTGGAGGAGGAGCAGAAGGGCGACATGGTCATGCTTTTGGATGAACCTGGACTGAACCTTCACGCGCTGGCCCAATACGACTTCTTAAGATTCATCGACGAACGGCTGGCCCCCAAGCACCAGGTCGTCTACACAACCCACTCGCCATTCATGATAAATCTCGATCATCTAAACCGGGTTCGGACCGTCGAGGACATGGACGACCTCGGCACCGTGGTTGGAGAGAACATCCTCAAGAATAATCGGGAAACCGTGTTCCCACTGGAGATGGCGCTTGGTTACCAGATGGCCCAGACGCTATTCTTGGCCCCTCACTGTCTGTTAGTGAACTCGGCTTCCGACCTGATCTATCTCCAGGTTTTCGGCGAAATCTGCGCCAACCAGGGGCGGTTCAAACTGGACCCCCGTTGGGTCGTGATTCCTGTGGGCAATGCCGAAAATCTGCCGTCCTTTGTCTCGTTGTTGGGTGACAGCTACCTGAGCGTCGCGGTGCTTATGGAGGTCACTCCGACTCACAAACAGCACATCGAGAACATCAACGATTCGGCGCCCAGCGGCCGGCGGAACCCGATCAAGTGGGTCGAAATCACCCGCGTTCGCGACGCCGATATTGAAGACCTGATGGATCCGGGATTCTACTTGAAACTCGTGAACGAGGCGTACCGGGACGAACTGCCTCATCCGTTGAATCTCAGGTCAATCACTGACGCTAACCCTCGCATCACTGCGCGGCTGCAGACCCATTTTGAAACAGAAGGCATTGCCGGAGGCAATTTCGACCCCTACAGACCCGCTGCCTATCTACTCCAAAACCACAACACGCTAATCAGCGAAATCAACGACCACACGATTGACGGCGTCGCCACGATGTTTGAACGCATCAACGCCCTTCTGCCCAGCAATGGAGCGGTCGTTGGCAAGCAATTAGACGTTGCCCGATCTCGAATGTTGGCGATGGCGCCGCAGAACCAGAACTGACTGGTCAGATAACCGAGCATTAAACAGGAGGCGAGTCGTCAGATTCGCCCCCTGTATTGTTTTCAAGCTCTGGTTCTAGACTACGACGCGAACGCTTTCATTCGGTCGGTGTCGATTTCCAGACCCAAGCCTGGGCCGGTCGCCATCGTGATGTGGCCGTCTTTAAATTCCAACGGTTCTTTGAATATCGTGTTCAATTCAGGGCGAACGCCGGTGAATTCCTGCGGCTAGTTAGCAGTCTGAATCGACGCGACGACGTGGAGGCTTGCCGCCGTTCCGATCGTAGACTGAGTCTGATGCGGCACGAAATCCTTGGAAAAAGTGTCTGACAAGACCGCTATTTTTCGCATCTCGGTGATTCCGCCACATTTGACCACGTCGGGTTGCAGGATGTCAGGATTGGCCTGAGCGATCAGGTCACGGAACTGCCAGCGCGTGTACTCATGCTCGCCTGCTGATACCGGAACGTCCAGCGCGTCGGCGACCTGCTTGATCCCGGTGTAATCGTACTGCGCGACAGGCTCCTCGAAATGGTAGATGTTCATTGCTTCAAACTGACACCCCTGCCTGATGGCCGTCGACACTGAGTAGCCATTGTTTGCGTCGAAGCTCAACGGGATGTCGTCACCCACAAATTTTCGGACTGCGGTGAACATTGCCATGTCCTTTGCCGGGTCCGAGTCGCGACGGTGTGGCCCCCAGTCCATCCGAATCTTGATTGCGCGGAACCCCGCGTTCAGCGCGTCGTCCACTTTGCTGACCATCTCGTCAGGAGTCATCGGAGCGCCGCCGCCAATTGAACAGTACATCTTGATTCGGTCTCTGTACGAACCACCCAACAGAGTGTAAATCGGCAGGCCAGTGACCTTGCCCAGGATGTCCCACAATGCGATGCCAACGCCCACCATTGCGCCGGGTTGGACGCCGTGAGGGCCGAGCTTGTATGTTCGAAGCAGCATCGCGTTCCAGAGTTTGTCGACGTCCAGTGGGTCTTCGCCGATCAGCAGCGGTTGGAGCACCGTGTTCACGAAATGCGCCAGCACTTCTAGATTCATAGGCGTGCATTCACCTATGCCGGAGATGCCTTCGTCGGTCGAGATTTGGACGACGACCGAGCGTGTTTTTAGTGGCGTGGCTTCGACGCCGGTGATCTTCATGTAGCCCGCTAAATGTCGAAATCATGAAATGGCTTGGCGTTGCTCAGAGAACCCCTGAGTTAGGATACTGACCGAGTGATGTGAGTTGTGAATTTAGAATTGCCAGACGCCTGCGATAATCGTCTTCTTGAAGGCTCCCCTTCTCAAACGTCTCTTGAAGTTCAGCGATCATTTGATGGATGGTCTCACGCTCAGCAACTTGCTCCGAGGATGCCGCCGACGCTTCTCCGTTAGACCTGCGACGCTTCCAAAATCCACCGTACACCACCAATCCGATCATGAGCGTCACCAGCGCCGCCGGCGCTGCGTACTCGAATCGTATGCTGTCCAGATTCCGAGAAACGCGGTCGACTGCCGTCGCCGCGGGAAGGCCACCCAATTGGACGGTGATCCTTCCGCCTCGCTCTATGCCGCCTGACTCGATGATCTGGTAGGGTCGTTCGCCGATGGTGACAGAGGCCACTGGGCCTAGGTGATCGCTTCGTATGGCCACGGTTTCCAGAGGCGCCAACACGCGGATTATGTCCGCGCCGTAACGGTAGGATTTTTCCAGCGTGAACTCGTCGCCTGGAAACGGAAAATCATAGGAGAACATGATCTCATGCTCACCTGGCGGCACACTGGCGAAAAGAGCAAAGCCGAGGTCGACCTTGGCGAAATCTGCGCCGATGAGCCGGGTGTCAAGTTGAAGATTCGTTGCTCCTACGGGAAGGCCAAATCTCAGCAGTTGCATCGGCTCGTTTCCTGGGACGTAGGCTCGGTCTGAACTGTTTTTCAATCTGAGAATCTCCAGTGCAGAAATGGTTTGATTCGTCCGATCCACCGAAGCAAACAATAGCGACGCCGAGGACGCTGAAATCACGCCGTCATCGATCGTCGAATCGAACACCGTAATCATCACAGAATTAAGCGAACCTGCAGAAAGGTCGATGTCTGTGCCGTAGATCGCTTCCTGGTAGCGGACGGAAACCCCGTAGCTCAACTCAGGATCGAATTCCACGTCGTAGAATCGAAATTCCCCATTTTCTCCAGACGTCGTCAGGAGGTCATCTGGGCCGAAGATGCTAATGCGATGAAGCGTGACAGGCAAACCTGCCACTTCGGAGCCACCGGCGGTCGCATTGGATATCTTGCCTTCGACAGTGAGCGTTTGAACCTGCGCCGAAACGCTTTCCATCCCGTATCTGAGGGCGCCTGATGATGCCAACGCGAAAAGGAAGATTGCCAGTCCCCATCGGGACACCGCCGCTCTAACCACCACTAACTCTTTTGCTCGACAAAGGGTTACTGAAAATCCTTCTCAAAATGCTTTATCACAGGGTTGATGACCTGACGCCTCAAAGACCGATGCGTGCCGACTTTGTACGCAAAGTATTTGATAAGGCTACGGAAAAAATTGTCCTGAATTTCCCACATAACGGTCCAATGGGTAAATCCCCGATCTGGGTGAAATGTGTCCGTTCGATGCGACCAATTGGAGTCCACCGCTCTCATAACCCGTTGGTTTGGGTAGTCAAAACTACATTTCCATGTGATGATTTGCGAGGGGTCATCCTCGTGAATGCGAGTATCCTCGGTGTAGACATATTCAGCACCATCGAGACGAATATCTTCAGAGTACCGTTCGTGGACGATTTCTTCGTCCAATAGGCCATCCTCACCGAAAGCGGTGACGTGCTGGTAAACATCTTCGACTGGAGCTGAAACACGGGCTGATAGCCGGATTTTGACCATCGTACTTCCTATCACGTAAAGACTGGGGTCCAGTGGCCGAGTGTAGCAATCGGATTCGGTGGAGTCAAACGGGCCTTCCAATTTATTTTTCGATCAACAAATGGTGTTTCTCAAAATTTGCCACAGTGCATCGTATAGTGCCGCGAACTTGCTCTCAATGAGGCGCGGTTGTACGATTCAAAGGAGAACACACAGGGAGGCATTATCGTGGATTATCTGGACAGACTGAGCCGATTTGTCGTTGATACCAGTTGCGATGATCTGAGCGAAGAAGCAATCATGGCGGTGCGAAACGTCACGCTCGACACGGTTGGCGCCATCATCGCAGGCAGCCATGAGTCTGAGAACGCCGATTTTGCCCAGACCATGTCCAAGCGATCTGGCCCCGGAACAGCGACGATCCTGGGGCATGGTCTTACGGCGGAACCGATGATGGCAACGCTGGTAAACTCTACTGCGGGAGTCGCGCTGGAGATGGACGAAGGGAACCGGTTCGGAGGCGGCCACCCGGCCATTCATACCCTCCCTGGCGCGCTGGCGGTGGCTGAAGAGATGGGCGCCAGCGGCAGAAGTTTCATCGAAGCGGTCCTGGTCGGATACGAGGTTGAGTCGCGAATAGGCGGAGCCACCAAGGCCAGAGATAATGTCCATTCTCACGGACATTGGGGCGCCGTTGGAACCGCCGCTGCAGTGGCGAAACTCCGCGGGCACTCTGCTAATGACGTGCGATCGATAATCAACCTGGCGGCTTCCATGAGTCCTGCCAACACCTGGACCACGGCCTTCAAGGGCGCAACGATCCGAAATCTGTATCCCGGACGGTCGGGCTTCCACGGGATTCTGGCAGACCACCTGCACGCCTGTGGCTTCACTGGACTTGACGACGCCCCGTCGGACGTATTCGGGACGATCATTGGCGAATCCTTCGACACCGACGCCGTCGTGAACGGCCTGGGTGGCGAGTATCGAATTCAACAGAACTACTTCAAGCTTCACGCCTGCTGTCGTTACAATCATCCGGTGTTGGACGCAGTCATGCAGGCCACGGCATCCAGTGATTTCCAAACTGACGAGGTCGAAGCGGTCGATGTGTCCGTGCCGTCCATGCTCCAGGGAATGCTCGGAGAATATCCTGAGAATATGCTGGCAGCCAAATTCAACGTGCCATACGCCGTCGCCGCCGCTCTGGTCCATCGCAGGACCGACATCACGGTTTTCAGGCCGCAAGTCATCGGCGAACAAGACGTCAGGAGCATCGCGGACAGAGTCAATGTGAGTATTGATCCCACCCTGGCGATATCGGGTGCGATTCCGCTGACCACCGCAACAATTAGGCTGAAAGATGGCCAGCGACTGTCCGCGGAGACGAGGCTGGTTCGTGGAGACTATGGGAACCGCATTCCTCAAGACGAACTGGTGGAGAAATTCAGCTTCCTAACAAGTGAGATCCTGGGTCACGTATGCGCTGAGGATGTTATTTCTGCCGTGTCTGATTTGGAAAACCTGAATGACATTCGCGCTCTAACAGAAATCCTGGGCTGATGCGGAGCGCTGGACCCGGAGTCGAAAATATGGAAATTTCAGAAGCCATCAGCACGCAGAGGGCAATTCGTCACTTCAGCGACAGGCCGGTCTCCGACGAGACGGTCAGGACATTGATGGAGGCAGCAACGTCGGCCCCGAACGCAGGCAATCGCCAGCAGTGGAGGTTCCTCGTTGTTCGAGATAAAGAGACCAAACGCAGGTTGGGTGACTGGTATCTCCAGGCGTGGACGGAGACGGTGAGCCGCATCGGAGATGAAGCCTATACTCAGCCTTACCGGTCAGGAGGCGTTCTGGGCGAACAGATGGAGAACATTCCAGTGATAGTTCTCGCCTGCATCGCCACGGGAAGCTCCCATATTACGGGTGGGCTGGACACTCGTGGCGCGTCTATCTATCCGGCCGTCCAAAATCTGATGCTGACGGCGCGGTCGTTGGGTCTCGGAACGGTCATCACCACGATGCACACGCAGTTTGAAACCGAAGTGAAACAATTGCTTGGCATACCAGACCAATTCGACACTGCCGCGCTCATTCCAGTTGGATACCCGGCCCCTGACGTGAGTTTTGGCGATGTGTCGCGAGGGCCGTTGGATGATGTGGTGTATCAGGACCGATGGGGGAACCCGCTCGACTGAGGAAACAACCGTGCGAATCATACCGAAGTGTAAGGAATTCGCTGCCCAGTCTGTTGTGTTAGCTTCGATTTGGAGAGGCGTCAAATGAACGAATCGGTCTCAAAATTTCGGAAGAACAGCATAGAGAGTGGACAGGAGCGAAGATGGGTCGAACGACCAACGCGGCTTGGTCGTAAAGCGTGACCTGGACGCAGAGCGGCAAGGGCGCCCGGCAGAGCGCTCGAAAGATTCTGATGAGGAACAGGAGCGATCTTCAGGACGACGGTTTCGATTTAACTGGAATTCTGACGACCAGTCCACAGATGATTCCACCGGCCAGTCAAGTAGGCCGCATGCTGTCGTTCTACCTGGAGACTCCGGCAATATGACCGTCCAATCGCCATTATTGGGAACCGCCACCTTTGCGTCCAGACCAATGATTCGTCCCCTGGGCCACGGCCCGGCTTGCACGTGCGTTACATGCGCGAGCCAACGCGCTGAAAAACTTACAGAGATACTCGCGGATGATAGTTCGCCTGCCTTGCACAGAATATTGCGTCTGGATGATGTCGTCGAACAGGCGATGCGCCCATTCATGTGGACATTGCTCGGCGTCGCGATCATGTTATTCATTTTGCCTGTCATCTCTGGCCCGATTCATGGATGGATCGATTCAGTGCACCACACACTGTCCAGCATTTCTCTCGAAAAAACGGCGACGTCACCTGTGAATTACCAACCGCTAATCTTCGAGTTATCAATTTTGGCTTCGACCGCTGAAAGTGTAGCTCGCGCCTACATAGATAGCTTAAACGCCTATGACAATGACGGAATTGTCAATCATGTCACCGATCAATTCCGCCAGAGCGCAATTGATCAGGCTTTCATAGCCAACAACCTCGGCTCTCAAATGCGAATCGAAAAGTTAATTGCTGGGAATCTGTGTGATGACGTTGGTTGTCATGTGGATGTCACCGCCAGGACCAGCGGCAGTCAAATGGCCAACGCCGGGGGACATTGAGATCGAGTTGACCTACGTCGTAAAATTCGTCAACGGTGCTGCTCTCGTGGACGATGTTCTGAATTAACTGGTCGGTTCAGAGATTCGACCCGATTCTCATCCCATCGACGAGCAATGACTCAAGCGCCGAAGCGTTGTGTTTGTTTCAAAACGCTTCGGTGTTTATTTTACACTGACATTGCCACAAGAGAACGTGGCACGTTCCGTGTCCGAAATCTTCGCGCTGGCATTTTCAAGTGAGTTGCATCTATCATCAATGCGACAAATTGACTTGAAACTAGTGCGCTCTACGCTCCGAAAGGACCCTATTTAATGTCGTTTTTTCCTCTCACCAAGGAACAGCAGACTTGGAAGGATCGCGCCGCGGGTATCGCCGAGCGCGTCCTGGCTCCTAACGCCGAGCGGGTGGACCGCGATCGCAGCTACCCCCAAAAGTCGCTCGACGCGCTGAAAGCGGAGGGACTTTTGGGACTCAGAGTGTCTGAAGAGCACGGCGGCCTGGGCAAAGACCTGCTCACTACTTGCCTGATCGTAGAGGAGTTGGCAAAGAAATGCTCCTCGACTGCGATGTGCTACAAAATGCACATTGAAGCGTCGGAGGTCATCTCACGCATACCCACAGACGAGCAGGTGGAGAGATTCATTAAGCCGATGGCAAAAGGGGAAGTCTTCGCCACTGTGGCGGGCTCCGAAACCTGGACAACCGAAGACAACTGGACCTCCAGCCGTGCGTTCTCGCCCGTCCAAAAGGTCGACGGCGGCTACCAGATCAACGGGTCTCGGAAATCCTATGTTACGTCCGCAGGCAAAGCGAGCCACTATTTCTTCCTGTGCCGCATCGGAGGGGAGGACACGCCGCTAACCCAGATTAGCGTGTTGTTTGTTGAGCGAGACGAAATCGAATGGGAAATTCTCGAACCCTGGGAGGGTCTGGGCCTCCGAGGCAATTCTAGCTCGCCAGTTCGATTCAACGGCTTTGTGCCAGAAGGAAATCGCATTGGAGCCGAGCATACCGTCATGAGCGACGCCGGAGGGCTGTTCACGCCGGTGTTAGGTCTCACCTACGCTGCGGCCTACCTAGGCGTTGGATCCGGGGCATTTGAGATAGCGTCCGACGTCGGAAACCAACGATATGCCAGCGGTTCTCGTCGTCTGGACGCCCCAGTCAACCAGCGAAGGATGGCCGAGCTTGCAACCAAGATCGAAGCCGCCCAGACCATGCTGCACGCCGCCGCCGCAACATTCGACCAGGGCAAACTGACTTCGATGCTTCCAATTCTTCAAGCGAAAGTCACCTGTTCTGAAACCGCTGTCGAGGTCACTCAGGAACTGATGACAATGTTCGGCGGGACGGCGTTTGCGGCGCGATTGCCCTTCGAGCGATACTTCCGCGATGCCAGAGCCGGGATGATTATGGCGCTCCCAAACGACCAGGCGTACGACGGAATTGCGGCAGGGCTGTTCCCAAAAGAAGACTAGCCGCGACGAGATTCGCAACCGAATTTTAGTCCGGCGCATATCATATTTGTGCGCCGCTTGGAGATGAAATGCTAGATTACGGCCAGGTTCTGGATCTGTTGACCGATGACGAACGGCAAGTGCAATCTACGGCAAGAGATTTTCTGGACGCCGAGGCCATGCCCGGCATCACCGACGCCTGGGAAAAAGGAGAATTTCCCCGAGACCTGATCCCGAAACTTGGCGAAATGGGTTACCTCGGCGCCAATTTGCCCAGTGAGTACGGGACCGCCGGCGTCAACAATATGTCCTATGGATTGCTGATGTATGAACTGGAGCGCATAGACTCTGGACTCCGAAGCTTCGCCTCAGTTCAAGGCGCTCTGGTGATGTACCCCATTTACAGCTACGGCTCTGAAGAGCAGAAACAAAACTACCTGCCGAAGATGGCGTCAGGAGAGATGATCGGGTGTTTCGGATTGACCGAACATGAGGGCGGCTCTGACCCCGGCGCTATGAAGGCCACCGCGCGCAAAGACGGCGAATCCTATGTTCTGAACGGGTCAAAGATGTGGATCACGAATGGGAATATCGCCGATGTCGCTCTGGTATGGGCCAAAGATGACGGCGGTGTTGTTTGCGGGTTCCTCGTTCCGACTGACACTCCGGGATTCGTTGCCAACGAAATCAAGCACAAACTGAGCATGCGGGCATCTGTGACCAGCGAGCTGGTGATGGACGATTGCCGGATTCCAGCCTCGCAGATGCTTCCCGATGTAAGAGGCTTGCGCGGGCCTTTGTCATGCCTGACTCAGGCGAGGTATGGAATCGCATGGGGCGCTTTGGGAGCGCTGGAAGCTGTCTACGAAGACGCTCTGGCATTTTCCAAGACCAGGTCCACTTTCGGCAAGCCGATCGCCAGCAGACAACTGGTGCAGACCAAGTTTGTGGACATGGTCTCAGACCACACTCGCGGAATGCTCCTTGCTTGGCGCCTGGCGATTTTGAAGGACCAAGGGAAGCTGAACTACTCTCTGGTGTCCCTGGCGAAACGGGACAACGTGCGCGCGGCTCTGCTGGCGGCTAGAAGCGCAAGAGAGATTTTGGGAGGCAGCGGCATCGTGTTGGACCATCCATCAATCAGGCATATGCTGAACCTGGAGACGGTGGACACTTACGAAGGTACCCACGACATCCACACCCTCATATTGGGCAGGGACATCACAGGCGAGAACGCTCTGGAGTAGATGTAAAGGCTATGGCCGAGCGTCGAGACTCTGGTGGATAGCGTCCCACCGTCCTGGCATATCCTCGCGGCTCATCTGAGGCTCAAAGCCCATCGACAAGTAGAGGCCGATTGCCGGAAGCCGCCAGTCGTCTGTGAACAAGATGATCTTGCTGTAACCGCGATCCACCAGGTGACGCGAAACTTCTGTGCAAACAATTCGCCCAAATCCGTGGCCTCTCTGGTCTGGGTGACTGACCACGAAATCCAGCCGGCCCATGTTTCGTTCGCCCTCCTGCACAGAGGCAAATGTGGCGGCGACGACGCCCTGACGGTTGACCACCACTCTTGAGCCTTTCCTGCGTTCGTGCTTGGCCATGTACTTCTCAAACTTGGCGACGTCCCAGACTGAGGAGAATTGGCCCATGTTGACTAGCCTAATCCAGGTGTCCTCGTCTCCGGGATGATACTCTCTGAGAGTGTACCCGTCGGATACTTTGACCGTGGTTAGACCGCGCACGGTTTCCGCGTCGATAACCATGCTGAGTTGTTTAGAATGAATCTGCAATTTCGCCCTTGTTTGCGCCTCAGGAAGATGTTGATGAAGTCTAGTGCCGTAGGTCGTCGATGTCAATAACCAGAATTGCGGAATTGACGTCAGCTTGACGGAGGTTCAAGTGGCCAATAGACTTTGCGTCGGCGAATAATCATTGTCTTAAATTTATTACAATACCGGCTCAAAATGTGTCCAAGAGTGCATCCAATTGATTCTGAGAGAAACTGTGGCTGCCTTGCATAGAATGTGGCCACCTAGTCAGGATAGCGATGGGAAATAATCGAATTCAGTAGGACGGCGAACAATTGAACGAACTTGATAAATACCTATTTGATATTAACGGCTACATGATTATAGAAAATGCGCTTGAACAGGACGAAACCACCGAGTTGAACCGGCTCATCGACGCGCAAAACCTGCCTGAACCTGGTCTCGCGACATCAGAGGCCAGATTCGGCTCCAGCGGTTCGTTGTTCGATGAAAACAATCAGACCGCTGGATACCTCGACTGGGGCGCTCCATTCAACAATCTACTGGATCATCCGGCGATCATGGACCCGTTGAGATTTATTTTAGGTGATGGATTCAGAATCGACCATTACTACGGAATCTATATGAAGGACGGGACTGAGCGATTGAGGCTCCACGGAGGGAACACCCCGTTTGACCCGCCAGAGTACTATCACTTTCAGGACGGGAAGGTTTTCAATGGCCTTACCGTCGTTGCGTGGAACCTCTGCGAAACCGGACCTGAAGTTGGCGGATTCTGCTGTGTACCTGGAAGCCACAAAGCCAACTATCCGTGTCCGCCAGAAATTCTCGCCGGCCACGAACAATCGGGCAGCGTTGTCACCCCGCATGTCGATGCGGGGTCAGCCGTGATATTCACGGAGGCCCTGACTCACGGAACCGCTCCGTGGGTCGCCGATTACCAGCGCCGGTCTCTGCTGTTCAAGTACAGCCCTGCCCAACAATCTTGGGGTCCTAGTTATCCGCCCATGCCCGGTGTCCAGCTTACAGATCGGCAAAAGAACCTGTTTGAAAAACCTTACTTTGCTCAACGAGCGTCGCTGTTCGACGACTGAGGGCGCATGCAGTTATGGACTCAGAGTTAGCACAGGCGTTGTGGTCGAAGAATCGAGCTTAGAAGACATTACATCTGCGTCGTCAGCAGCCGCCAGCGTGTAGAGCCGATTGTCGTTCGAGCCAACATAAACAGTGTCCTCATAACCAATCGGTGGGGCCATAATGTGGTCGCCAGCGTCGAACTTCCAGATTTCCCGGCCTGACACTGAATCGACAGCGTAGACTTGTTCGTCGTTTGAGGCAAAATACAAAACTCCGTGGTCCAACACCTGTGTCGATTGGACCTCTCCACCGGTTCGGAACCTCCATCTCAGGCTGCCATCATTGGAGTCCAGGGCGTAGCGATAACCGTCGTTAGAACCCGCGTACACTGTCGAATCCCCATGTGTCACCGACGTGAGAACCGAAACACCTGCCCAAAAGTTCCACAAGTGCGTGCCGGATTTTTTATCGAGGGCGTAAATATGATCATCCCACGATCCTACGAACACTTTACCTTCAGCGATCGCCGGACTGGAAATAGAGCTATTCTGGAGCCCGGTTCTCCAGCGAACTTCTCCGGTTGCCGAGTCGAGAGCGTAAACAAAATCGCTGGACGATGCAGGATAAACCGTCTGTTCATCGTGAGCTGGCGAACCGAGACATTGCCACCGGTGTTGAATCGCCACAACATGAAGCCGCTTCGTTCATCCAGTGCGTATACAGCGTCATCCGCCGAACCTGCGAATACCCTCCCGTCGGCGACAGTTGGCCCCGACCATATCCGTCCATCCGTTGTGAATCTCCAGACCCGTTCGCCTGTCTTTCGATTAACTGCGCGAACGTGTGCCGCCAGCGTCGTGATGAAAATCATGTCGTCGGTGACTGCGGCGGCTCCGGTGACAGAGCCGCCGGAATCCTATGACTAAATGACCACCTTGCCGGATATCGGTATGGCGTAGAAAACATCGTCTTGTGAGCCGATGTAGACCACGTCATCTCGAACAACTGGCGCGGCGTCTATCCAATTGCCGGTCTTGTGCTGCCAACGGACGGAGCCCGCTTCAGGCGTCGCGGTCGGTGGAGGCGTATGGGTCGCTGTCGCGGGAAGACTTGGCGTCGGTGACCGCCCGGGCGTGATCGATGGCAAGGGCAAAGGTGTTGGCAGGAGGATTGGCGTCGCCAGCTGAGATCGAGCAGGCGTTCTGGTCGAAGGTGCCTGAGTTTTTGTCGCGGTGACTATGACAGGTGGCGGCGATGGCGTTGTCGGCGGTGGGGCCGGAACCGGCGTCTCATTAGGTCTCAGTGTGAACAGCGCGCGGATTCGCAGCTTGCGATCAACAGTGACCGTCATCTGAACGCCATCTCCCTGGGCATAGTCTTCCCATCGGATGAACGCGACATTGGGTGGGGTAGCAGATAAAGACACTGTGACCTCCGTCCCCTGCGGGTAGAGGCCATCGGAGTGGGGATGTGGCGCCGGGCGATTTCCACTGATATATCCGGCACAATCGCGATCGACAACCGGTATCGTTCAGGCTCTGGAGTCGGCGAAGGGATTTCGGTTCGCGTTGCCACTGGTGATGCAGTTGGTCGGCGTGTCAATGTTACAGAAATGGGCGTCAAGGCAGGTTTTGCGAGCGCCAAAGGAGTTGACGTAGGCAAAACTGCAATGGCGCGGACGATTGTTTCCGGTGTGATTCCGCCTCCACAGGCTATGGAGAGCGTAAGTATGATCGTCCCGAGGCTGACTAACGAGCGTGCGGCGCTCGGAAAAGCCATCCTTTGAACAACCTCGACAATGGGGCCTGACACTCAAGGCTAGACTGAGGGCAGCGGGGCCGTGTCTCCGGTCCTCACCTGCCAAGTATGTACGCGTGCCGCCATATCTCGGATTCGGTCGCGGTGGGTTGGGTCGTTGAAAAGATTGTTCATTTCGTGAGGGTCTGAGCGCAGGTCAAATAACTCGCACTGGTCTCCGGCGCACAGATTTAGCTTCCAGCGATCAGACACAACTGAACGCCAGGGCAGAGTGAGCATCCGGTTGATTTCTGCGCTGCCAAGATGCCTGTCCTCCATTTCTGGGTGGATACCGTTCCATTGAATGAATACGTCGTTGTCGTCCAATGTCTCCTCGCCTTTGAGGACTCCGAGTTGGCTTGTGCCCTGAAGATGAACGGGAATATCGTCGTCCAAAAGGTCAAGCAGCGTGGGGACGAGGTCGATTTGGCTGATGCTGCCTGGAACCTTATCGCCGCCGCCGATCCACGGAGCGCGAATCAAAAGCGGGACGCGAGACGCCTCTTCATAGAACGAGCGCTTTTCAAGCATGGCATGATCGCCAATCATCTCGCCGTGGTCGCTGGTGAACACCACGGCAGTGTTGTCCGCGATGCCCGCTCGCTCAAGCGCGTCGGTGATGTCTCCGACCATTCGGTCGACCAGAGTCATGTTCGCCATGTAGCGGGCGCGCATTCGGAGCCAGTCGGATTCTGTGGTCACCTCGTTGCCAAGACCGGCCGCGTTCGCAGCGACGATGTACTCGTCTGGGCTCGGCGTCACGCCCGTGTCGATGAACTGGAGGTTGTAATCGGCCCTCGCGCGATTGACCAGAGACCCGCCTTCGGGGCGCTGCAGAAACGTCGGCCCGGTAGGGATGTCGTCAGGGTCATAGAGATCGTTCAACGGGCCGTAAAAGGGCGGATGCGGCTCGAACGTGCTGACGTAAAGCACGAACGGCCTGTCTTTGTTGCGGCCAATGAATTCGGCGGCACCTCTGCCGAGAAAAGCGGCCATCTGGTGTTCTTCGGGAAGCTCCGCCCTCTGGAAAGCGTCGAATATCTTTTCACCCGCCACCTCCGTCTCAGGCTCATAACCCTGGTCGACCAGGTATCTGTGATAGTCGCTCATCCGACGGAGGTACTCACGGCGGGTGTATTCTGGCCGGTGCCCGTCCTCTGAGCTAACCCATTCGTGAAATCCGTGTTGGGATTCCAGATCATCGCCCAGATGCCACTTGCCGTAGTAGCCGCAGTGGTACTCCTCGGACACCATTTCTGCGATGACCGGGATGTCAGGATCGAGGCGCATCTTGTTCATGATTGGCCCAGCGGCATGGGGATACAATCCGGTGAGCAGGGAAACACGTGAGGGCGTGCACACCGGCTGAGTGACATACGGAGCCTCGAATACGAAGCTCTCATCGGCCAGCGCATTGAGACGTGGAGTCTGAATCCAATCGTTGCCATAACAGGCCATCGTGTCGTAACGCTGTTGGTCGCTGAGGATTACCACGAGGTTGTGTCGGTCTGCCATTCTCAGTGCCTCCGCTGGTCGTCGATTCGAGATTTCGATCGCCGTAGAGTCTGCTCGGTCCGTTGCAAGGTGTCAGGCATCCACTACACAGCGGAAGCCGAGGTTGCCCGTGGAAGAATCAGGAGTGTTAGAGCTTCGGGCTGCCACTCTGTACCTGTTGCAGTAAGAGTCGTGGCATAGGTATGATCCGCCCCTGATGCTCTTGGAAACGCCGGTGGTTGCCCCTGTGGGATTTTTCCGGGGCTCTGCTCGGTGGTAGTCGGGACTGAACCAGTCGGATTGCCACTCCCAAACGTTGCCGGCGACGTTGTAGAGCCCATATCCGTTCGGCTCGAACGACCGGGCGGGCGCTGTGCCTGCGAAACCATCCTCGGCTGTGTCTCGGTCTGGGAAAACGCCTTGCCAGATGTTGCACATATGCTTGCCGCCTGGCGTCAGGTCGTCGCCCCACGCGAATGTTTCCCCATCTAGGCCGCCACGGGCCGCCATCTCCCATTCCGCCTCTGTGGGCAGTCGCTTGCCTGCCCACTCGCAGTAGGCGAGAGCGTCGGTCCAAGCGACGTGAACCACTGGATGATCCAGCCGATCTCTGAATGTCGAGCCGGGGCCTTCGGGCCTGCGCCAATTCGCGCCCTTGACCTGCCACCACCAAGGAGCGTCAGCCACGCTCTGGGTGACGGTTTTCGCGATTCGCGTTGAAACGAAATGATGGAACACGAAAGACCAATCGTACCGGTCGGCCTCGGTCTTGTATCCGGTGGCCTTGATGAATCGAACGAACTGCTCGTTCGTCACCGTGGTCTCGTCGATGTAAAAAGAGGAGACTGTTACCTGCCGCTCTGGGCCTTCTCCGTCACCAGGGGACCCGGCCGGATCGTTCGTGCCCATCAAGTACTCACCACCGGGAATGTGGGCCATTCCTTTAGGAGCGCGGCGCGGTTTGTTAGTGGTTGTGGGGGCGGCGGATGTCTGCGACGGCGGAATTCCGCGTGAAGCCGCGCAGCATGGGTTGCTCGAGTTGTCAGTCAATGAAAATCACCTTGTTAGCCGCAGAACAGGGCGAGGTAAGTTTTGGGGAATATAATCACATCCTCTGACCGGGTGTCAACGAACGGACGCTCACGAATTCGCGAGGCGTAGTGTCACAGAGCCTATTGACAAAACTTTCACGATATGAGTATTCTTGTGTCTAAGATGAACAATTCATACACCTACGGGTATTTTGGTTACTCTTTTTACTTTACCGGCGTCACTGCCGATCGAGTTATGGTGCCTTGATACTTTAGTAGCCTGTAAGTCAAAGACCACCAGAACCTCAGTCGGCAGTGACTGAGGTTTTTTAATTTCACGAAAAACAGAGGAATTACAAAGCCAGGGAGGGATGATCCGATGCAAGAGTCACCAACTAGGGATGTGAACGTCGTGAGCACAGTTAAATTGAAATCACCGGTAGATTTGGTAAGTCAACTGCCAATTACTCCAGAGGCGGAGAAAACCGTGCTGGATGGCAGACAGCAGATACGCGAAATCCTGGAGGGCAGAGATTCACGAATGCTGATGGTTGTGGGGCCATGCTCCATCCATGACGAAGAAGCGGCGCTGGAATACGCGGACCGGCTTGTCGAACTTGCCGGAAAATTGAAGGACCGCCTGCTCATAGTTATGCGAGTTTACTTCGAGAAGCCCCGTACCACTGTGGGCTGGAAGGGTATGATCTACGACCCCAACCTGGACGACACTTTCGACATCGCTACCGGTCTCGAAAAGGCCCGCTCTCTCATGCTCAAGATCAATGATAAGGGAATGCCCATCGGCACAGAATTTCTCGATCCCATCATTCCTCAATATCTGTCCGATGTTATTGCCTGGTCTACTATAGGCGCTCGCACCACCGAGAGTCAGACCCATCGGCAGATGGCCTCCGGTCTCAGCATGCCCGTCGGATTCAAGAATGGCACAGACGGCACGGCGCAGATTGCGGTGGATGCCATGATCTCGGCCCAATCTCCTCACGCGTTCCTCGGCATTGACCACTTCGGTCAGACTGCGGTGGTTAACACTTGCGGCAACCCTTACGGCCACCTGGTGCTAAGGGGCGGTCGTCAAGGTCCGAACTTCGGAGCGGATGCCGTCGCGGAAGCTCATGACCTTCTCACGGCAGGCAACGTTCGGCCACAGCTACTCGTGGACTGCTCCCACGGCAACTCGAACAAAGATCATAGACTGCAAGGAACAGCGTTCAAAGATGTTATCGGTCAACGCCACGACGGCAACACCAATATTATAGGCTGCATGATGGAATCCAACTTGAATCCAGGCGCCCAGAAATTGAACAGCGACCGCTCCAAAATGGAGTACGGCGTTTCTGTCACCGACGCCTGCATTGGGTGGGATGAAACGGCACAGCTTCTTGGCTGGGCGCACGAGCAGGTGGGCGACGTTGTCCGCGTGCCAGTAGGCGACTAGGTCGCGACCCCTTCTCTCTCTGGATGAATCGTTAGGGACGGCGACAGGCCGTCCCTAACGATTCTTTGATGGACTTTTCAAAATGGGCGACATTGCCAGAGGCTCCACAATACGAGTGTTGTCCATCAGATACGGCGGCGCGCAACGAGATCTTTACGAAGCCCAGTTTGTTGACCACGTGGGTAGCGTTGTGCGTGTGTATGTTCCGGCTCGCTCCCCGATGTATGGTCATGATAATTGCCTTTTGGAACCGGCGGAGGTCTCGGCGATAGAAATTTACTTCACCGACCGTTCGTATAACATTATCGACCGGGCTGAGAGAAAAACGTGCAACAACTACTGGTACATCAATGTGGCGAAACCTGCCAAGTTTGATGGCACGACCCTGAGTTGGGTTGATTTGGGCATTGACGTGTCTTTACCAGTGGACGGTCCATTGGTCGTACATAACGAGGACGAGTTGGAGTTAAACACCGATCAAAAAAACTATTTGCGTGATCTAGTCGATCGTGTTTTGCAACCGCGAGACGAGATTTTGAGGCTGGGCAGGCTCGGAAAATCCCCGTTTGACCGTGAGCGTCAAATCGAAAAACTCAGAGAGTTAGAACGTCTCTAGCCTCCCCTGAACCCGCCTTCTGAGTTGATTACCTGGCCGGTTATGTATCTGGCGTCGTCAGAGACCAGCCATGCGACTAGTCTTGCAGTGTTGTCAGGCTCTCCACAACGAATAAATGGCATGTTTTTGAGAGCCGATTCACGTTCTTCATCGGTAGGCCAACCAGTGTCGGTTGGGCCAGGGTTTACTGTGTTCACAATGATGCCTCTCTCAATCAGCGCATCGCCGAGACTGGCGGTCAACTGATGCAGAGCGCCTTTCGAAGCCACGTAAGCCAACTACGATGGCATTGGGCCGAGATGTTGCCCAGACGTCATCTTCACGATTCTTCCCCTCTGTCTACAGTCGTGTCGCCGAGCGAATTCCTTGGCCAGCAGCAATGGCGCACTGACGTTGATGGCGAGGTGCATATCAATCTACTCAATGCTCAGTTCGTCGAGCGATTCCGCGACGTCGTAGGCGTGGTTGATGACCAGGATGTCAACATGGCCGTGCATCTCGGTGGCGCTGGTGACGAGTTTTGCAGGGGAGCCAGGTTCTGAGAGCTCCAATTCAATGCTCTCCACTCGGACGCCTGTTGCTCTAAGTTCCGACACCATACCATCGCCATTCTGCTCGTTAGCGCCCCACGGCTTCAAGCGGTCATACGGAGCGTAAGATTGAAGAAACAGGCCCGCGCCCATCGACGCCAGTCGGCGAGCAATGGCAAACCCAATCCCCTGGCGGCGGCTCGCGCCGGTAACGATGGCGACACGCCCCTGAAGTTCTCTGGTCAAATGAATTGACCTGCTTTATGAAATCTAGAAGCAATCATATCCCAATGGGTTATACTTCGTAGAATCTGACTGGCGGATTCGGAGACATATGCAACAAACAATCGACGACCAACTTCTGATCGACATCGAACAGCACGCCGTTGAGATAGCCCGACAGGGCGGGGTGATTCTGGGCAAATATTTTGGGCAGAAGATCAAAGTCGAATACAAAGACAAACGGGAGAGCGACCCTGTATCACAAGCCGACCGAGAAACGCAGGATTATCTCTACAAAGCGATCGAAGCCCGATTTCCCGATCATGGAATCCTTGGCGAAGAGGACGACAAGGAGAAACAAGAGGACACTTCTCCGGCTCCTGATTTCCTCTGGGTTTTGGACCCACTGGACGGCACAAAGAATTTTTTGCATGGTCTGCCAGTTTATGCCTGTTCTGTCGGCGTGCTTTACAAAGGCGCTCCGGTCGCGGGTGCGGTTTTCGTCCCGTGGCCTGCTGAAGGGGGAGGCATAGTGTTTCACGCGCACAAAGGGGGCGGAGCATTCGCTGACTCTGAGCTGATCTCGGTGCATGAGGCCGATGAACCTCGTGGCAACGTGATGGTGACCCTTCCTGGCTACTTCGGGACGCTATCGAATTTCAAAAAACCAATGCGTGGGAAGGTGGGCGAGCTTCGTGTGACAGGAAGCATCGCCTACGAGCTTGTCATGGTGTCGCGAGGAATCACCCAATACATGATTACTACCGGCCCTCACTTGTGGGACATCGTTGGCGGCGTGGCCGTGGCGATGGAGGCGGGCGGCGCGTTGTTTCGAGGGACCAGAACTTCGGGCGCAATGGGGATGTTCCCCTCGATTAAATGGGAAGAAACGGACACGTTGGTCCCTGACTGGGAAAGCGGAACAACCAGCGCACGGGATCTGCACCGATGGGTCCAGCCATTGACGTTGGGAAGCCCTCCAGTGGCTCGGTACGTCACGTCCAACCTTCGAACTCGCGTGAATCTGCGGTGGCGAATTTGGCGCCGGTGGCGGAGATGGAAGGCGAGACGCTCCGACAGCGCATCCGGGTGAGGTTCGCTCTTTAGATGCGTCGGGCTACGGTCTGTAATCCTCAGCGTTATCCTGTGGCTCGTACAATAGCACGCGGTGGGCGCGGGGAGTGTCATAGATTTTCCATGTGTTATTGGATGCCCCGAAGAATATGTCGTAACTGATGCCTTCGACTTCGATGCACCTCTCAACCATAGTCGCGAGGTCTCTTCGACTAAGCCAACTAATGTAGCTTCGCGAGTCCTCACCGGGCCGATCTCCGCCGCCCATCGTGCCCAGGCGAATGCAGATTACCGTCATGCCGTACTCCTCGGCATAGTAGGCGCCAAGAGATTCACCGAAAATCTTGCTGGCGGCGTATGGGCCATCGGGCCGAGTTGGCATATCGTGGGTCACCAGCGGCACGTCATTCGGGTCGAGATTCCCGTATTTTCCCTCCGCGATCGCACGCCACGGTTCGTCCCGCTCATAGAAGCCTGTGACGTGCATCGAGCTAAAGAAAATTACGCGCTTGACCCCGCCCCGGCGCGACGCCTCGAACACGTTGGCGGTTGCTATGATGTTGTCTGGCAAAAGCAGATCCCACCAGATGTCAGGAGTGTGTCGAGGCTCCGCGGCCAGGTGTACGACCGTGTCTTTGCCTTCCATAGCCGGGAGTATAGCGTCGAAGTTTGTGAGATCCGCTGTCATGGAATCGAAACCATCGACTGGAATTCTGTCGGTGCCACTAAGTTGATATTTGTCGACGAGGCGTTCTCGCAAATATGTTCCCACACGGCCTGCCGCGCCGGTCAATAACACTTTCTTGTGATCTACCATGCCTAGAATCTCCGATGGGCTGATTGTCTTGAGATCGCGTTACATTCTGACCAAGCGAGGGACCAAAAGTTTGCCCGTGAGGTCGTCGAACCACTCCACAACTTCTTGATGCAACGGTATGCCGTTGGCGCGACGTTCCTGTTCGTCCTCAGACTCGGAGAGTCCTGGGTACAGTACCCGATCATGACCCGGCGCAGGCTTCGTCTCGCGGAGTGTTTTGAGCATCTGGTCCATGTTGGACGTGAAATTATCAAGGTCAGTGAAAGCAGCGATGTCATACGCCGCGAAATAGTGTCTGGCCTTCGCCGAAGGGTCGACCATGTTCGGCAGAACACCCGAGAGCATCGTCGCAAGTATCTCGACCATCATCCCGAAACCATAGCCTTTATGTGAGCCCTGCTCGCGAGTGCCGCCGATGGGTAGCATGTGGTATTCTCCTGGCTCGGGAACTGGGGCGTTTTCCATAATAGGCGTGCCGTCTTTGGATGCGACCCATCCAGGGAGAAGATCGGCCCCAACGCGGGCGGCTAGCCGGAGTTTGTTGCCGGCCACGGCTGATGTTGCAGCGTCGAACAGCAGAGGCGGTTCGTCGCCTGCCGGAGCCGCGATGGATATAGGATTTGTCCCCAGCCTCGGCACCGCTCCATATGTTGGAAGAATGCCCAGGCCGAGGGCAGTGCCGCACATTCCCACCATTCCCTCATTAGCAGCCTGCATCGAAAAATGCCCAACCGCGCCCAGGTGCGCGCTGTTATATATTGTGACGATTCCAACGCCAACTGAACGCGCTTTCTCGATTGCCAGAGACATCGCTTTGTTGCCGAGGATGATACCAAGACCCCGGTCGCCGTCGATCACCGCCGTGCCGGGAGATTCTCGGACGATTCGCCATTCCGGCCTGGGGTTGATCTCGTTGGACGTGTACATGCGAACATAGTCGGCCATTTTATTGGAGACACCGTGAGTCTCGATGCCTCTGAGATCGGCGGTCACAAGCACGTCGGCCCCGTTGGCGGCGTCCTCGGATTCCAGTCCCATCTTCTTAAAAATCGCGGTAACCGAAGCTCGGAGAGAGTCCTGGGAAATTCTGATCTGGTCTTCTTTCGGGACTTTGAATCGATCAAGCATGCCTGTCTCCGTTCCCTACTTGTCCATGCCGCGTTGCAAACCCCTGAGCATTCCAATTTGACCCAGATGCTGAATCTCCTCTTGGATCAGCTGACGAAACATTCTCTGAATCGTGAATTGCGCGAACCTGTTGTTGGCTGCTGAACCGCCAAACGGGGACCTGCCGGGCGATGCCTCCAGGTCATCGGGGCCGATACTGCCTAGGTATGTGCGAGTCTCTGCTCGGACTGCTTCGAAAAACGACTTCAAGTTTTCCATCGTCAGATGGGGAAAAGACGCCAAATCATCAGCGGTCAGACCGACCGCTGATTGATTTTCATCCATGCCAAGCTTCTCGAACCAACGTCCGCTGGTCCAAAGGTCAGGCTTGTCCTGACAGAATATCTGAAACCAACGATCCTCGACTCGCGCTGTGTGCCACATGATGAACGCGATTGAGTTAGTTTCAGCATTGGGGCGCCAGTTAAGCTCGTCTTCGGTCAGGCCGTCAAGGTAACCGTATAGCCGACCTGCGTATTCTTTAAACATCTCGGTCGCGAACTCAAGCAGTTCCATTTGTTCCTTCTTAAAGCAATTGTGTGTTGATTCCGATCGCGGTGCTAATCGGCCAGCGTACGCTCGAACACGTAGCGGCCAATGTCACGATTCTCGGAGAAATCGAACCCTTCGAAGTCTCCGTTGTATCCAAGCAAAGGGATGTCCTGTTCGTGGGCGGAGGCATGGGAACGGAGTCCCGACGGCACTTTCCCGTCTCCGCCTAGATCTCTAGACAGTTTGCTGGGACCGAACACAGTTTCCTTGTCTCCCGTCACGACGATGTCGCCGATTCTCTCATGGTAGAGGTTTAATTTTTCGACTGCGCCCTCACGAGAGTACACATCGTCGATACCTGGCGTCTCTCTGAGAATCTTCATCGCTTCGTCCGTCCGTCCCGTGTGCTCCGGGTCCATGTATATGAACATGCAACCACCAAGATTTGAGTGGTGGACGACGTATCGGTCCTTGATGATGGGGACTTGAACAGCGCGGATGCCATGAGCGCTCAGGACATCGTTGAGATCGAGGAGTCGCGACTTCGCCGACATCCCGTGGTCAGCCGTCAAGAGGAATGTTGTGTCGGGATGAGTTTCCAACAGTTCGCCGATGGCGTTATCCAAAATGGTGATGTGTTGCTGGGACTCCGGCGCGTCGGGGGCGTATGTGTGCATCGCGTAGTCGGTGGTAGTGATGTACACAAGGTCGGCCTCATGCTGAGTCATGATGTAATTGGCGGCATTAATTGACCAGCCGTTGACTTCCAGTGAGTAGATTTCCGGCGGCTCTCCGACTTTCGGCCCTGCCACGACCCACTCTGGGGCCTGTTCCGACGACACGGTGATCGTAGCGCCGTCTGACAACAGAGTTCTCAGTTTGTCTTTGGAGGTGACGAGGACTGACCGTTTGCCCAATTTCGTGGCACGCTGGAACATGGTCTCTGCCAGGATGTACTCTCCCGACTCCATGTATATCTCTTCACCCGTTTCCCGTATCATTCGGTAGTTGGAGCTAATGCCATGGACTTCGGGATAGCTGGCCGTAACAAGCGAGACGTTGTTAACGTTGGTGACCGACGGCATCATGGATTTACCGATTTTCAGGAAGCCTTTGCGACCAAGCTCCTGAAGATTGGGGGCGTCGCAGGCGTCCAGGTAATCGGGATCGAAGCCATCAATCGTCACTACGACAGTTGTTTTGGTCATGCTTAAAATCCTTGTGTTGAGCAAAATCCGAGATCGTCAGCGCTAATTTTAGCATCTTTCGTGTCGGGATAATCCGATAAACAACCCACTGCAAAGCCTACCATTCCGGCGCGCAAAGTCTGGCCGTAGTTATGGCTCGTAATTTAAGCATAGTCACACATTAGACGCTCAGGACTTGAGTTTGATCGACGAAGAAACATTCGATGCCGAAGTAGGTGACGAGCCGTACTACGGCATGAGAAAGCGGACCGGGGCAGGGTTGCTTTTCTTGCTGGTGGTGTTGCTGTTTATCAGAGTGGACAACTATAAGCTGACTCCGGTGGAATTGATCGCGGGAGACCATCTTTTCTCGATAGTCCGATGGGAGATCAAGAATTTCCCACAGAAATGGATCCATGCGCTTTGGGAGGCCATACCCGGCAACAAACCATCCAGAGAGGAACGCCTCGTCATTATTGACGATTATCTCCAGCTTGCCCGAAAGGTCCAGAAAGAGGTGGATCGGGTCGACGGCGTTCTGATTCGACGCAGCGCCACTCAGGGGTCTGCCGCCGCCGCGAAAGAGCTTGTTCCTACTACTGAAGCGCTCGAAATACTCACAAAGGAGAGGAACGCCCTCCGCGCTAAGGCTGAGGAGGCCGTAGAAGCAGAGATCAGCGCTCTGTTGGCCGAAATGGGATTCGAGTCTAGATTCGGCCTGATTTGGCCACCCGTTGACATCAAATTCGAAGAGCCGCCGACGCTCTTAGTTCTATCGACAAGGGACAAGATCAGCCTTATTAGCTCGATCCTGTTGGACCCTGACATCAAGGGCGTGGAGCGAGACAGGATCGAAAACGAAATCCTCGAGAAGCACAACCTGTCGTCGTACGTGGACGATCTGGCGGGGCTGGCGACCTATCCGAATTTCGTCAACGATCTATACACAACTCGAACCGTCATGAGGACGGCAGTTCACGAGTGGATGCACGCCTTCTTCTTCTTCAAGCCGCTGGGCAAGAATCTGAGGAAAAATGACACGATGTTCACCATGAATGAGACGGTCGCCGACATCATAGGCCGTGAACTGGGCGACATTGTGTTCGAGCGCATAGGCGGCGATCTGACCATCTCAGCCAGCAGATACGCGCCAGCGGAGGACATCAACCCCCAATTTACGAAAGTCATGCGCGAGACGCGCCGGCGCGTTGATGAATTGTTGAGCGAGGGCAAGATCGAGGAAGCAGAGGAACACATGCGGGAACAGCAATGGTTCCTGCGCCTTCGAGGTTACGGCCTTCGCAAGCTCAATCAGGCGTATTTCGCCTTTCGGGGCCGGTACGCCGAAAGTCCCGCGTCAACCAGCCCCCTGGGCGCCCAGTTAAACGAGATTCGCGATCTCCTGCCATCAATCGAAGCATTCATCCGCGAGATCATCGAAATCGGCTCGAATGCCGAGTTGCTAGCGCTTTTGGACCGACTCCGAGCCGAGGCTGCTGCTGTTGAGTCCGGTTCAAGAATATAGCCGATTCAGATTCCCATACTTCGAAGGGTCGAGATCGCGACCTGCGAAGCCGGTGAAGTCCGGGCCGTAGCGGTGGGCGCGGAATGTGGCGTTCGCCTGGGCGCCGGAGCGGTCTGGAGCGAAGAATGGGTTGATGTACTCCCATACGATGTCGCCAGAGTGTGTCACCTCGAAAATGCGTCCGTGCGCGCCTTCGCAGGCCAGGGTGTTGCCGTTGGGCTGTCTCTCCGCGCTGGAAATGTGGAAGCTGTAGAACGACATCAGAGGGCTGCCGAGGTACCGCCAAGCAATTTCATTTGTTTCCGGGTCGACCTCGACAATACTAGACCGTTCTTGGTTCCCTCTGGCGTGAGAACCATTGTCGAACAGCAGCACGTTGCCATTTGCCAGATGTGTCGCGTGGTGTTGATGGGATACTTCACCTGGTCCCCATTTCCACGTAAATTCTCCAGTTTCTCGCGACACAATTCCAATGGTGCTGACAGTCCTAAAACTGACTAGAAAATCGTTATCGTTGGTCAGCTTCAGAGAGTTGCCATGAGTCCATTCGCGGCGACCGTGCAGCGGGCAGATGACTTCTTCGGCAACGTTTAATTTTTGCCAAAGTTTCCACTCGTTCACGGTATTGCCGTCGGAATCGACCTCAATGATTACATCGCCCAGCATTACTTCAGGCTCTTCCTCATTCACATTACCGCCTTGCACGGTGTCCGAGAATTCAGTGGATAGCTCTTCCCACACTAAGACAATCGTGTTTCCGTTTAGCTGGCGTTGGAAATCGTGATGGAGCCAGGGATTCCGGTACTCCCAGACCTTGTTGCCCTCCCAGTCTAGCTCTACCAGAGCGCCGCTGGCTCCACCGAGACCCCGCCCGGATTCCTCCTCAGTCGGCGGATTCGTGCGGAACAACAGGTTGCCGTTGAGCAGGAGTTGAGAGTATGAAATTCCTTCGTGATATTCCCACCGGTGACAGATTTGGCCTTCCATGTCCACCAGGTTCGCATGGTTGCCGCCGTTGGTTGTGAACAGCGTGTATCCTCGGTAGGCTAGGGAAGGTGAATTGTGAATCAGACCGACTGGATGATGCTCGGACCAGCCCATTGTTATCTCTCCTGAATAAACAATTGCCCTGTCGGGCACTTGCGGCAGGGCAATTGGTCGCGTCTGGGGTCAGTTGAAATTAGGCGGGGACTTCCAACAGGGTGTGATCACGGTTGGCCCACTCGCCCATCGATCCGTCGTAGTTCCGAGTCCTGTCATAACCCAGGAGCCGCAGGGTGAACACTCCGTGCGCCGCACGGATTCCACCCTGTCAATAAGTGATGACATTCTTGTCAGCTGTCACTCCAATCATTTCGAGCATTGATCGAAGCTCTTCAGCCGTCTTGAACGTGCGGTGACGATCCTCGTTCAGGAAATTCGTCCATTCCAGGTGGACTGCGCCTGGGATATGACCGACCCGTTCGTTACCTCGGCTGTTGGAGCCATCCCACTCTCCGTCGGCCCGGACGTCTAGGAACACGGTGTCGGAGTGTCCAACCTGTCCCACCCCGTAGTCGAGAGTGCAGATCAGGTCCTCGTTGGCGTTCGGAGTAAATGTAACACTGACTACAGGGGGGCGGTCTATCGACGTTGGTTTGCCTTCGTCGTGCCACTTCCGCCATCCGCCATTCAGCACCTTGACGTTGGTGTGGCCGTAGTAGTTCAGAACCCACCAGAATCGGGCGGCGGAAAGACTCCCGTTGGCATCGTAGGTGACCACCAGAGTGTCGTCGCCAATGCCCATTTTCTCCATGAGTCCTTTGACGACGTCAGGTTCGGCGACCCAAGGGTACGCGTGGGAGTCTTTGGGATAATCTGGATGCTTGATGTAGTGATGAACCTGGATGCCTACCGCGTTTTTGATGTGGGAGCGACGGTACTCTGGAAATTCATCACAGTCGATGATTCGGATGTTAGGGTCGTCTATATGTTCTGCCAGCCAGTCGGTGTCTGCCAGCATTTCGGGACGAGCGTATCCCTGAGTCGTCATGTTCGTGCCTCCGGTGATGGTGATTCGAGCAGTGGTGGGAGTATAGCACAGGAGCCAAATGATGCAACGAGCCTGGATTTCTGGAGAGTGTCGGTCCGGTTGACCATGTTGAACCCCCTTGCTACACTCGCTCAGTCCGGATTCAAAGAGGATCAGTTATGCCTGGCGCACCTGAGGCGTGCTGGGCATTACCCGGAAAATCACGGCACAATCGAGTTCGTGTCGCCGGTGGAAACTTGAATGCTTCGTTGGTCTGGACGCAAGAATATGTTGCCCAATTTATTGAGCCATAAACAGTGAGGCAAAGAGATGACAAAAACCCCAGACCCATTTTTTTTCATCCAACTTAGCGACCCGCAATTCGGGTGTTTTGAGGCACGTGGAGCCGCACCGGGAGACGGAACGTTTCCCGAGACAGCCCTGTACGAAACAGCTATTGCCGCTGCCAACCGCCTGAAACCCGAGTTTGTGGTGGTCACGGGCGACCTTGTTCAGGACTCTGACAACGAGGCTCAGCACTCAGAGTTGATGCGGATTTCGGCCCAACTGGATCACAACATCCCACTCTATCTCACCACAGGCAACTGTGATGTGGGGAACACCCCGTCTGCTGAGAGCCTCCGAATCTACCGAGAGAAATTTGGCAACGATAACTACTCCTTCGACTTTCACGGAAGCCACTTCGTTGTCCTGAATAGTTCGATCTGTCTCGACCCGTCTGAAGTTCCCGAAGAGTGGGATTCACTGGTCGATTTTGTGCGGTCGGACCTTGATGCGCATAGCCCAACGAGCAAGCACACAATAATGTTCATGCACCACCCGCTCTTCGCCGACTCCGCAGACGACCCAAATAAGGATATTCGATACATTCCCCACGAACGAAGAAGCGTCCTTCTCAGACAGCTTCGCAAGCATGGAGCGTCAGGGGTGTTCACAGGCCATTGGCACGAAAACCATTACTCTAGCGACGGCGACATGTTGATGATTATATCTGGCCCAGTTGGGTACCCACTTGGAGACGATCCCTCAGGGCTACGCATTGTGAAGGTTTACGACGACCGGATCGAACACGAGTATTTTGGCATGGATGACTTGCCCAACACAGTCGAACTGAAATCAGCTATTGGACGCGCCAGTTCAACCCATTAATATTGCAGATTGAAAAAGAGGTCGAAAAGTATGAAATTCGGAGTTCAAGTAAGCTGCTATCGAACGACGTGGGACGACATCAACGCATCAATCCAGGCATTGGAAGCTGGACGGTGGAACAGCTTGTGGTTTGCTGACCACTTTCTCCCGCCGTCGCCGGGGTCTCCCGGCGGAGCACGAGATCAGGAGCAAGGGACGGCGTTCGAAGGCTACACGCTAATCGCGGTGGCGGCTGGCATGACTAAGAAACTCAGGCTCGGCCATCTGGTCTTGGGCAACACGTATCGAAATCCGGCGTTGCTGGCGAAGATGGCGACGACGTTGGATCAGGCATCTAAAGGCCGATTCGTGCTTTCCCTTGGCGCGGCATGGTTCGCTCGGGAACACGAGGCGTTCGGATGGGATTTCCCGTCGCTGAAAGAACGGTCCGACAGGTTTGAGGAGGCGTGCGAGTTGATCCGCAAACTCTTCACCGCAGAAGGGCCTGTTGACTACGACGGCCAGTATTACCAACTAGATCAGGCGCCGCTGTCGCCCACATCCTACCAGGAACCGCACGTTCCGATTCTGATTGGCGGGACAGGCGAGCGGCGCACCATGCGTACTTTGGCGAAATATGGCGACATCTTTAACCTGGATGGCTGGTCGGGCAGAGGGATGTCGATGGACCTATATCAACACAAGATTAGCGTGCTTGAACGGCACTGCGAGGATGTCGGTCGCGATCCTTCAGAGATCAAGCGGACGTTGTTGGCGCCTCTCTTGATCACAGATGATCCAGCCGAGGCCGAACAGTATAACGAAGCGCGAGGATATCGGTCCATGGACCGAACTCACGGCAACTACGCAGGGCCGCTGATGGAAGCGAAAGATTCAGGCTCATTGGCTGGGCCAAAAGACTACATCATCGAGCGGATAGGCGAGTTCGCAGACGCAGGCGTGGATGAGATCATGTTCGGAGGTATTCCAACTGGCGATGTCGAAGCTTTCCAGCGCGTGGAAGAGGAGATCGTAGCGGCGTTCGACTAGCGGTTGTCGGATCACAAAATCGTTGAAGAGGGAGTTGCTGTTCACAGAGACGATGGCCTTCGTGGACAGCAATATGCAGCCGGAATCAGTGGCTCACGATTTCATCAAGGTGTCTCGTTGAACTGTCACGGGACCATTGGCTGTTTTGACGAACAACTCGGCGTCGCCAGCCCCGATTGTTCCCACGATGTGATGTTTGTCACCGGAGAACGTCGTCAGAATTGGCGAACGTGCTTTAATGGAACCGTTGGTTGTCGACCGTCTAGTTTTACGCTAGGCGTGCCGTGCGACGTGATTTCGGCGCTGCCGTTGCTGGTCGTCATGCGATTGTCGACGCCTGGGACGATGACCCCAGCAAATTCAATCCGTCCGTTGCTAGTCTCAATGTCGAATGTGCCAGTCGCCCTAGCGATGTCCACGCTACCATTAGAAGCGTGGACATCGAAATCTCCAGTCACGTCGTCCATAATAATTTTGCCGTTCGAGCTTCTCACATGCCTGACCGGTGCATGCCGTAAAGCTCGATTGTCCCGTTGCTGGCGCTGAGTCCCACTCTCGTGTTTGATGGCGTTGTGATTTCGATGTCGTCGCAGGAGCTCTGGCCTAAGGAAGAAAATTTGCCGCCTTTTTCCTCGACCTCGACGTTGATCGGGTTGCCATCTTGAGTCACCTCGTATTTGAGGTCATCGGGCCGTCTCAACGTTGCCTGGACCCTCACGGTGTCGTCCGTTCCGGCACTGACTTTGATGCGTCCGTTGCTGCCGTTGAACACGATTTTGCGAGATTCTGCGACGGTGAAGCTGTCGTCACGTGCTTTAGTTGATGTGGCGACGTTCGTGCTGCAGGCTGCGGCGACTGAGATCAGGATCAGGCCAAAGGCCAGGATTCCAGTTTTCACGTGCATTTTCGGTTTGATGGATGCGATTAGCTTCATCTTCGCCCCCTCGGTTTGAGAATCTGGTTCGGCGTGTTTTTCTGTCTGCAATCAACATACGTGCACCCGCTCGGTTCGGCATCGGCCATTCTCCCGAGTTTCGAGAAGATAATGCAGTGATCGTGACGCGCTCCGAATTGTCTAACCGGCCTTCGACCCTTTGGTGGAGGCGGAGTGCATTGCCTCGCCCGTGGGCTTTTGCCGTTCGGAACTGACGGGTCTATAATGGGCGGCACAAAATCCCAACCGGCGAGGTGTAGATGTGACGCAGACCCAGAGTTCGCCCATTGGCGTTAATTCCGAACTACTGAATGGATTGGAGTGGCGGTGCATTGGCCCGCCAAGAGGCGGTCGTGTCGTGGCAGTCGCCGGCGACCCGGTGAATCCAGCAGTGTTTTACTTCGGCGCTTGCGCTGGCGGCGTATGGAAGACCTACGATGGCGGAACCTACTGGGAAAACGTCTCCGATGGGTTTTTCGAGACCGCTTCGGTGGGCGCAATTGATGTTTCGACCGCTGACCCCAACGTTATTTATGCAGGCATGGGAGAGGCCTGCATACGGATTGATGTGACTCACGGCGACGGCGTTTATCGTTCGACCGATGCCGGAAAATCCTGGCAAAACATGGGGTTGAAGGATACGAGGCACATTTCGCGGGTCCGAACCCATCCTCAGAACGCCGACCTTGTGTATGTCGCCGCTCTGGGCCACGCTTTCGGTCCCAATAGCGAGCGAGGCATTTTCCGCTCATCCAACGGCGGCCGAGACTGGGAACACGTCCTGTTCAAGAGCGAGGACGCCGGAGCCGCAGACCTGTCCATCGACCCAAACAACCCTCGAAACTTGTTTGCGTCCATCTGGCAGACTCGACGCAGTTTCTGGAATCTGTCCTCAGGCGGCCCGGATAGTGGTCTGTGGCGAACAACTGACGGCGGCGACACCTGGGAGGATATTTCAGGCAATCCGGGACTTCCCGAAGGGCCGCTGGGGCGCATCGGAGTGGCAGTTTCTCCTGCTCAGGCCGGCCGCGTTTACGCCACGATTGAAGCGAAAGACTGTGGTATTTATCGGTCCGACGATAACGGCGACACCTGGGAGTTGATGAGCGACGACCGCGACCTTCAGGGCCGTCCCTGGTACTACCAGCACATATTCGCAGATCCACAAGACGCAAACACCTGCTGGATTCTCTCCTATGGCGCGTGGAAGTCGATTGACGGCGGCAAAACCTTCACCCAGGTCACGACGCCCCACGGCGACAATCACGATATCTGGATCGACCCGAACAACACACAACGCATCATAGAAGGCAACGACGGCGGCGCCTGCGTCAGCTACAATGGCGGCGACACATTCTCGACCATTTACAACCAATTGACCTCCCAGTTCTATCACCTCACGACAGACGATCGGTTCCCTTATCGCGTCTACGGAACTCAACAGGACAACTCGGCCATCAGTGTGCCGTCACGGACAGTCAAGGGGGCGATCCCGTGGGGCGACTGTTACACGGTGGGAAGCTCTGAGAGTGGGTACATCGCTCTGCACCCCGACGATCCGAACATTGTCGTGTCCGGGGCGGTCGGTTCATCGCCTGGCGGCGGCGGGAACATGCTCAGATATGACCACAAAACGGGACAGGTCCGCATTATCACGGTCTGGCCGGAACTCAACACCGGCTATGGCGCGGAAAACATGAAGTACCGATTCCAGTGGACTTACCCGATTCAATTCTCGCCCCACAACCCCGACGTGTTGTACGCGACTGGGAACATCGTGTTTCGTTCGACCGATCAGGGAAGCTCTTGGGAGCCAATCAGCCCGGACTTGACTCGTAACGACCCGACCAAGATGCAACCCTCTGGCGGGCCGGTCACTTTAGACACTTCCGGCGCTGAGACCTATTGCACGATATTCGCGTTCGTCGAATCCGCGCAGGAAGCAGGGGTGTTCTGGGCCGGTTCTGATGATGGACTGGTTAACATCTCACGGGACGGTGGCGAGACGTGGACGAACATCACTCCGCCCACGTTGCCGGAGTGGAGCCAGATAGCTGCTATCGAATTGTCGCCCCACGATCCTGCGACAGCCTATGTAGCGGCCACCAAGTATAAGCTGGACGACACCCGACCGCTGCTATACAGAACCAACGATTACGGCGCAAGCTGGTCTGAAATCATTAACGGCATCCCTGAAGACGATTTCACCCGCTCCGTCCGAGAAGACCCAAATCAGGCTGGACTACTATTCGCTGGAACGGAGACCAGCCTTTATGTGTCGTTCAACGCTGGAGACTCGTGGCAAAAGTTCAAGGCAAACTTGCCGGTGGTCCCGTTTTACGATCTACTTATAAAAGATGACGACCTGATCGCCGCGACCCACGGTCGCTCATTTTGGATTCTGGACGATCTGAGCCAGGTGCGCCAGTTGGCTGCTGACCTGAGCGGCGAGTCGGTCCACCTTCTTAAGCCCGGAACCAAAGTTAGGCTCGGCGCGCCGTTCGGGGGCCGAAAGCCGAGCGGAGGCAAGAATTACCAGCTGTCGCTGGGTGCAGCAGTAACCTACACTGAGTCGAAAAATTCCTCCGGTGAAACGGTCAGGAAATTCCTGGACGCCGGACAGAACCCACCTGGAGGGCTGCGAGTCAACTACTATCTGGCGGAGGCGCCTGATTCAGAAGCCACATTGACGTTCATGGACTCTGAAGGCAACGAGATCAAGACATTCTCTTCAGCAGAGTTGGAAAACGAAGACGAGCGGCGCGACGGTCGCGTGGCGGCGGCGGCGGGATTGAACCACTTCGACTGGAACCTTCGCTATCCTCCGGCGAACCGCGTTCCCGGCGACAAAACCACCGAGGACAGCATTATTGGCCCGTTGTCGCCTCCGGGGGCATACTCGGTGCGGTTGACAGTCGGTGACGAATCGCAGACACAAAATTTCGATCTGGTGAAGAACCCCAACGTCGAGGCGACTCAGGAAGACTTCGACGCCCAGTTCGCCATGCTGTTGCAGCTACGCGACAAAGTCTCAGAAACTCATGACAACATCAACAGGCTGCGAAGCGCCAGGACTCAGGTGGCTGAGTGGGCCAAGAGGGCCGAGGACTCGGCGGCGCAAGAGGCGGTGTCCGCGTCGGCTGATGCGCTGAAACAGCAATTTACTGACATCGAATCCGAATTGATCCAAACTGAGTATCGCGGCGCACGCGACAGGCTCACCCTGCCGGTCAAGTTGAACGCCAAGCTGTTGGGACTGGTTCCAGTCGTCGCCGCGGCGGACTTCCGACCGCCCCAGCAGACCTACGAAGTGTTCGCTCAGTATACCGAGGAGTTGGACGCCCAATTCCAGGCCTTGCAGAGCGTTATCGACAACGAACTCTCGGAGTTTGAGAACTTGCTGGCCGAGCTTCAAATTCCGACGATAGTGCCTCGGACGACACCGTAGGGTTTGATATACTAGGGCTGAAATTCAAGGGGGCTGGCGTATTTTGCCCGCCCTCTTTTCGTTCTGAAATAGAATAGACCTCGGTTACAATTCAACAGGAGATTTCGTCTAGCAACCGGCTTTCATTCGTGCCACATTGGTTGTGCAATTGAAGGGAGTGAAAGTTTTGGCAAACAGGCGAAGGCGATCTCGTGGCGTTCTGTCTTGGCGGATCGGCGGGCGTCGCCTCGGCATCCCCTTGTGGGCGTTCGCGCTAGTGGTGGCGATGATTGGCGTGGCCGCGGGTCAGGCTGGCACCGAGCGTGTGAACGCGTTATTGGCAGGCTTCCTGCTCATGCCTGGCGAATCCATAACCATCACCATAACCAACCCGACGAACCAACCTGCGAACCCCCTGGGGATGTTGGTTACAGACACAGGTGTTGAAGTTAAAGCTGACATAGATTTCGCTGTGAAAACTGACAAAGTGCCGTTGAGCGATGCTGACCAACTCCTGGCCGCCATGCTTAAGGGAGCAGGCGGCTCTGCGTCCGCGCCTAACCCGACGAAACGACCGCCAGCGACGCCCACTGCGACGCCTCGACGGTTCCGCCTCCACCGTCAATAGCGCCTGAAATGACCCGTCGCGCGACGGTGAACGGCAAAACATTCCGTGTTCGGCTCGCAGCGGACGTTTACGTCCGCTCGACAGAGTTCAAGAACATGGTCGTGATATTTGACGATGAAGCTCTGCTGTACGACCATCCACAGGAAGGCCGTTGACCGCACCGGACGCGCGAAGTGATGGTTCCGCTGGATATCGTGTTCCTTGGCCGGAATTTCGTAATCGTGGACATCGAGTCGATGCTGATTGAATTGGTCGGAACTCCCGACTCCGAGTTACTTGTCTATCGGCCATCGGCGCCAGCGACGTATGTAATCCAAATCAAAGGCGGGTTGTCAGACGCATCGAGCATCTTCGTGGGCGACCTTGTCGCCATCAGGTAGTACGCCGGATTAGTACTCCAGTATCGCCCTGCCCAATATCTGTCCGCCTTCCAACGCGTCGCATGCTTCGTTGATCTGATCGAGCTTGTACCGCCGGGTCACCAACTTGTCCAGGGGGAATTTTCCTTCCCGATGCAAGCGCAAGAACGTTTCAAAATCCTTTTCTGGATAGGTCGCTCCCAGGCTTCCTCGATAAGTGCGTTGGGCCATGAACAATCGAGGGTCGATAGTCATTTCCTGCTGGGGGATGCCGATGAGGACTGCCATTCCGCCGTGGTTTTCAGCGCCAGAACCACCGCCCCGGACTGAGGGGAGTATCTGTTCGTTGGTAATGCGGACACCGATGGCGTCGAAAGCGTAATCCGCGCCTCCTCCCGTGAGTTCTTGGATGGCCTCCACCGGATTGACTTGAGATGCGTTAACGGTGTGTGTTGCGCCGAACTCCCTCGCGAAATCCAACTTATCGTCGCTAAGGTCCACCGCGATCACTGGGTACGCTTCCAGAATGGAGGCCATCTGAATCGCAGACATCCCGACGCCGCCGACTCCGAATATCGCCACCGAGTCTCCGGGCCCGACATTCGCGGTGTTCATCACTGCTCCGGCTCCCGTCAGCACAGCGCACCCGACGATGGAGCTTATGTCGGTCGGATGTTCTTTGCCAATCGGAATTACCAATTCGCCGCTACACAGCACGTCCTGAGACCATGTGTACACGGAGCCAGAGACGAGTTTGTCTTGATAAGTCGCCCCTGAAGGTGTCTGAAGGCCGCGTCCCCGGTTCGGCGTTCGAGGAACCCAGGTGACGATGGCGTGATCGCCCTCTTGAACGTGTGTCACGTTGCTGCCAACGTGAGTCACAACGCCCGTGCCTTCGTGACCCAAGACCATCGGACGTTCGGCGGTGGCGTTATGCATTTGGTGAAGCTGAGAATGGCACACTCCGCTCGAAAACAACTTTACGATTACCTGATCGGGTTGTGGGTCAGGCAGGTCGAGTTCATCGACGATCAAGGGTTGTTCGGGGGCAGTTTGTATTGCGGCTACGGTCTTCATGAAATCTCCTGTTCATTGATATTGTCGAATCGATCTAGTCCAAACATGCTGATGTCGAAATTTGACTTGCCGGTCGTGGCTAAATCTGCAAGAATCTCGCCCATCGCACTGGCGAATTTGAATCCGTGGCCAGAGCATGGGCTGGCAATCACAACGTTTCCATATTCTGGATGTAGGTCAATGAGGAAATGCTCGTCTGGCGTGTTAGTGAACATGCAGACCTGAGAGGACAGCAGCTTGCCTGGAACGTCTGGCATGAAATGTTCAAGGAACGACCGAACAGGCGCGTCGTCGTCTGCATCAGCGTCGCGGCGCAGGTTTTCAGGAGTGGCGGTGTCGCCGAAGTGCATTCTGGCTACCTTGACGCCGGTTCCCAAATCCGGGAAACCGTAAAAGTGAATTCCAGGCCCGGTGTCCCAAATGAAAATGGGGCAATTTTCAGGACGAAATAACTCTTGATTCGCGGTGGGTTCATACCACATCAAAACTTGGCGCTCAACTTGCAATGGAACTTCTAGGCCATTGAGCAACTGTGGCAACCATGATCCGGCGGCGAGGATCAGAAACTGAGCGGTGTAAGCGCCGTTTTCGGTCCTAACCGTCACACTGTCAGAATTCGAGTCCCACGATACCGCAGGTTGGCCGAATAAAAGCTCCGCGCCATGACGCTTCGCAAGTTCAAGATGCGCTTCAACACAGGATTCTGGATACAAAATGCCAGATCGAGGGTCAAAGATTGCTGTCATATCGACGTCGGGGTTGAAGATTTTGTAGCGATGCCGAACTTCATCCATCGACAGTTTTTCGAAGGTGAGATTGTGAGTAACTGCGCTGGTTTCGGCCCCTGCGATCATATCGCTGCCGTCCGAGCCAAACATCATTCCGCCGGTCTGGAGATAAAGGTCGCGCCCGGATTCCTCTTCCAACTCGGCCCAGAGCTCGTAGGCGCGTTGGACAATCTTTACGTAGGCGACGCCCTCTGCATAAGCCTCTCGGATGATTCGGGTCTCGCCGTGAGACGAGCCTTGATCGTGGGGAGGGGAGTGGCGGTCAAACCCAATCACTCGCAACCCGCGACGCGCCAGGTGATACGCGGAGGCGCTGCCCATCGCTCCGAGACCGATTATCGCTACGTCATAATTTTTGGAGTTCATGCTTGATCAATCATATCGCTTCAAAATCATGTTCCATTGCCAGAGCGACGTATCTGTCTGCGTCCTCCTCCAAGAGCAGGCGCCGCTCTACCATCCTCTGGGCTGTCAAGGCGATCAGTCGGACGTACCGAGCTTTGGAGCCGTAACGTTCCTCGACCGACAGACGCGGGTCGCCGGTGTCATCCCGTTGGGCTCTATTGACTGGCAGAGGATGATATCCGCCTGTGGTCCCGGCGATAGCCTGCTCTGCTGACCCGGCTGGGCGGTAGTTCCATCCAGTGTAGGTCGCCAGCGGGACCTGGATATGGGGCGTGCGAATTCCCGGCGTTTCGTTTCCGTCGGCATCAACCTGGGGAACCAGCACTATGTACTCTCGCGAACGATCCTCGATTGGAGGTTCGTTGGAGGCGATGCCCGCGTCGAACTCTGGGCCGTGATTCTGGAAGAACAGCCTGTTCGAGTTATCAGGATGCTCGACGTTGGGTATCTTGGGGAACACCCTCGCTGCCACGTCGGCAGGCACGCCTGTTTCGTCCGAACGCCGAGGAAACATGCTATCAGGCGGGGGCGTTGCGTCGGTGGCCCAGGCGTCCAGAGCGTCGATTACTGCCCTGAGGAGTGGCGTCGTGTTCAAAGGGTTGGCGCGGTATCGAGCGTACTCAAGATTCGGGTTGCCTCCAAGCGGGTCGGCGTTGTGTTGAGAGCCTGCGAAGTGAAAAACCCTGGTTTTGTGATGTTCGGGGATATCATTGCCTATCGAATCTGTGTGAACAAGCGAGCCGCGGCGCGTCCAGTACTCCGACGAGGTCTGAGTGTGGATGACGAGAGGGTCAGAATCGGGTCTCTTGAGTATTCCGTCAGTTTTGCCAGTCATTGGGTCGGAGATGACGGAATAGGAGAATGGGAACGAATCTGACGGATACAGATGATCGTCATGAGGCCGTGGGTAACGGCCTGGTTGGGCGAATCGGTAATTCAGGACGACGCGACCGCCGCCGGAGACGTGAGGAGAGATTGCGTCGAATACTCTTCTACCCTGGCTGTCTTCGTTGTATCCGCGATACACGAACTCGCGCAGGAATCTGCCGCTCTGTGATCGCCCCCAGCCATAAGCTTTTTCCATGCGTGTTCCATTCAGCCTCAGAGGATTCGGCGTCCCTTTGGTGTCGGCTTCGTCGTGGAGCAGGAACGAGATCAGGTCGCGCACTCCAGTCAATCCGAGGCCTTGCACATTGGGATTTTTGGCGGTGTAAACCAACTCGTAAATCCAACCCGGCTTGAATCCCCGAGGCAAATGACAATGGAACGCAGACGGGATCGGGCGACCATTCTGGAGCCTCGCAAACGCCCAGTCATCGTCGGCGATTGGCTGGCGTTGATCGCTCTCGTACTCTCTCATCGTGAATGTTGCATCGCGGGTGTCGGTGGATATTGCTTCGTAGCTTGACGTGTAGCCGTTGGCGCTAAGAGGCATGCTCAAAACGCCATGCTCGTCCACGATAAATTCTGACCGAGTAACGCCCGTTATTTCCTCGCCGTTTTCGGTGGCGATTGGGAGCCTCATCGTCTGACGGCCGTCGCCTGGCATGATGTCGCCTTGCCATCCAGACCACACGAGGCTGTATCCTCGTCGCATCAGGAACCCGTTGCCCGCGTGCTCAGTTGTCGAGGGAGTGTTGGAGTGAACCGCGTCGTTGAAGAATTGGAGCATCCTCAAGGCGCCACGGTTGTTGACGTCGTACAGGAGCCTCCGGTTGCCTTGCGCCAGATCAGCAGGTTTGAGAATGTAGAAGTCGGTGGCAAACTCGACAAACCCGTGGTCATTTCTGGGGGCGTGTTTCAAATCCACGACCATCGAATACGCATCGGAGTCTGGGTCGACCGCGAATCGTATTTCGCCTGCGATTCGCTCGTATTGGCCGGTATTACCGAACGACTCGCCGTCAGCGAAGGTTTCGCGGTGGCGGATTTTGAATCTGATTTCCGTTTCCATCAAAATTCCTCTAAGTACGTGGTTGGATCGTCCGAATGACATGATTGACTAACGAGAATTTAAGAACGCTCGCGCTCCATCCAAAAACAGGTTGGCGGCTCTCGCGCTTGCCATCACGTCCTCTGCCATCTTGCGCCCAGCAGCGTGGACGGCGTCGCGAACCTTAGCTTCAAATTCTTTTACCCTCTGATGATTGGGCTGACCTGGCAATCCCATAGACTGCGCGATGTCCTGGGCGCCAGAGGTGAACAGATCGATACCCTCAACAGATAAAATGTTGTCCAGATTGTCCAAAACTTGAATGTCTTCAAGCTGGGCGATGACGAGAATATTATCGTTGGTGTGGGACATATAGTCTGGGCCAGATTCAAAATCGCCGAAATACGCTCCTCGGCCTGAGCCGAAACTTCGCTTGCCTCTAGGGGTGTACCGGCAGGCATCAGCCAGCTTCTGGGCGCGTTCGCCGTCGGTGATGTGCGGACCGGTGACTCCCATGATGCCCCGGTCGAGAAATCTAAGAATTGTGGGATGCTCTATATCTGGCACTCTTGCCATCGGAGTCAACCCAGCCATGTCGGCAACTCGGCAGAGGTCGTCGAGAATATCCACCGTGAATGGCCCGTGTTCGCTGTCAAAAGTCACGAAATCGAAGCCTACTCTGCCAGAAAGCTCAATCATAGTGGTGGACGGGAACGACAGATTGGCTCCGTATGCCATCTCGCCTGCGTTCATCTTGGTCACGACGTTATTGACACGCATGGGCTGCTCCTAGTTCGTTGCTTATTTTGGACGTGGCAATTGTAGGCGAAATCGGCGTTATGCTCAACCGAATGGCTTGACACTAACTTACCGACCGTGATAAAAATCACAAGGCCTTGTTACAAAATAATTGCCTCGTTGCGCCCTTGACACCCTAGGGACGCGATGTGATAATTCCAGCGGCTTGAAACGAGGCACTTGATTCGCAGCAAGGACAAGGTGAAAAGCAACCTAAATATGGAACAGATATTTCTCGATCCTGGGTTCATAAGCCCAGCCAATTGGCAGGAACTCGGGAACCTTCAGCGAAGCCTGGGACTTGCAGTGTTGTTTATAGTGCTATTTGCTTCAAACATGCTGATCGGCCACAATATGATTCCGTCTTTTATTGAGTCCCGTCACATAGCGGCTTCGTGGGGACGTATTAGGCCAGTGTTGTATGGCTTCGCGATTATCTTCTTCGCTCTGGCGGTGTTTTTCGTCCAACGCGCGACGGTTTACGCCGGAGTTCTGAGAGATTTTTGGCCGGACTACTGGATTTAGACTGGCAGCCCAAAAACGTCGTTAACTCGATATTCAGGATGATGGGAATTTGATACCAGGGGACTTCCAATACAAAAAACCGCCCGCCAAGCAGATGCTTTTGATGGCGATCATGGGCATCTTAGGCCTCGGCGGGTTTATTGTCACTGCTCTCGTCCTGGTGTTCGTCATGACCGCTTGGTTCGGTCAGCCAGTGATATTCGGAAATGACGACGGGCCTGACCAGCCGATCGCGTACCCGCATACGATTCATGCCGGGACTCAACCAGGGCAGCTCGGTCTTGATTGCACTTTCTGCCACAGGAACGTCACTAAGGGAGCAGCGGCCACTATCCCAGCAGTGGGATTGTGCCTGACCTGCCACAAAACAGTTGGTGACGGCAACGATGAAATCGAAAAACTTCGCGCAATAGCCGAGGCTGGCGACGCGATACCTTGGGTCAGGGTCCACAGGGTTCCGGACCACGTTCATTTCGTTCACGAAGCGCACATCTCGTTTTTCTCGGAAAGGGACGGAATACTGCCGTCTGCTGTATGTTCAACCTGCCACGGAGACGTGGCGAGCATGACCCAGGTGTCCCAGGTCAAGCCACTCAAAATGAGCGACTGTGTTGACTGCCACCGAGATAACGGGGCGCCAACCGACTGCACTACCTGCCACTACTAAAGGCTCAAGCAAAACTATGGCCCTCACACGAAGACAATTTCTGACTCTGACCGGCGGCGCCACTGCGGCGCCCATAATATTTCTGGCGTGCGGCGTCCCCGCCGAGGAGTTGCTGGTAGAAGCGCCTTTGGAGATGCCTGAAGACCTGGTGTCTGGATTGGACAACTGGTACGCGACACTGTGCCGACAGTGCGGCACAAGCGAAGGCGTCGTGGTTCGAGTCATGGAAGGTCGAGCCAAAAAAGTCGAGGGCAATCTGGATTATCCGATCAATATGGGCAAGCACAGCGCTCGTTGTGAGGGCGGCTTGCAAGACCTGTATCACCCAGACAGAATCAAAGGCCCTTTGCTTCGATCGGGAGAACGCGGAACGGGCCAGTACGAAGAGGTGAGCTGGACTGACGCCCTGGGCAGGTTGAATCTCCAACTGAGCCAACTCCAATCCAGTCGAAACCAGAACTCGATGGTGTTGGTCACCAACCCGATCGGAGGCCATCTTGGCATGATCGCCGAGACGTTCGCCTCCAAATTCGGCGGACGGTACATGCCTTATGAACCCGTCGAACGGACCAACCTCAAAGCTGCCATCAAGCAAGTGTTCGGCCAAGACCGAATACCTGACTTCGAAATTGAAAACGCAAACTACGTGCTCTCGTTCGGCGCGGATTTCCTGAACACATGGGTATCTCCGACACGTTACGCCCGCGGATACGGCGAGTTCCGACAGGGCGACCGGGAACGTGGCACACTGGTCCATGTAGATTCTCGATTCTCGATGACCGGAGCCAACGCAGATTCGTGGATTCACGTTAAGCCTGGAATGGAAGGCATCCTTGCTCTTAGCATCGCACACGTCATTATCAAAGATGGGCTGGCCGACCCAGCGGCTGCACAGGCCCTGACTGGCGGTTCCAACCTCGAAGAATTCGCTCCGGAATCTGTCGCCGCGAAGACAGGCGTTTCCGCGGAGACAATCGAACAAGTCGCCCACGATTTCGCCAGCCACAAGCCTGCAATTGCATTGGGTGGAGGTTCAGCAGGAGCGCATACAAACGGACTGTTCAACCTGACGGCGATATACTCCCTGAATTATCTTGTAGGGAGCGTGGGGCAACCCGGCGGTGTGGTGTTCAACCCCGCCCCGCCTCTCAGTGAGATCGCCAACGCGCCTTCTTCAAGCAGCTATCAGGACTGGGCTGACTTGGTCAACGACATGCGGTCCGGAGACGTAGGCCTTATGATGGTGCGAGGGGCTGACCCTATGCACGGCCTCCCTGGCACGCTCGGATTCAGAGACGCTTCATACGACGTCCCGGTTATTGTCAGCTTCTCGAACATAATGGACGACACCACGGCAATGGCCGACATCGTGCTGCCAGAGCACAACTCTTTCGAGGACTGGGGCACCGACACGCCGGACGCTGGACCCGGTTACGAGATCGTCGGCTTCCAGCAGCCAGTGGTCAGGCCATTCTTTGAAGGTCGCGGTGAACATCTGGGAACGAGAGGCTTCGCTGACATTCTCCTGGCCGCAGCTCAAGGTTTGAGTCTCGACCTGGGTTTGGCGGGCGAAACTTACAAAGACGTTTTGCAGGGCAGCGCCGAAAAGTTGTTTGCTCTGAACCGAGGCTCGGTCAGAGCAGGGGACTTCAAATCGTTCTGGAATGGCATGTTGCAGCGCGGCGGATGGTGGGACGTAAACGCCAAGGCCAGCGGCGGAGTTCCCGCGCCTCAGCGGCTTCCTGAGGCTGAAGAGCCTAGATTCGATCCCGCAACTCCTGGAAGATTTAATTTCCATCTGTCGCCATTTTCCTCAACGGGAATCGGAGAAGGTCAGGGGGCTCACATCCCGTGGTTGCAGGCGACTCCTGACCCGATAACCAGCGCAACATGGTTGACATGGGTGGAGATCAATATCCAAATCGCCGAAGATTTAGACTTGCGGGAGGGCGATGTTGTTCGCGTGACATCCCCGCGAGGCTCAATAGAAGCCCTCGCGTACCCTCACCCCGGCATCCCGCCGGGTGTTGTCGCGATACCGATGGGACAAGGTCATGTCGCAGGCGGTCGCTATGCGGAGGGACGAGGGGCGAACGTGTTCTCCATATTGTCTGACCTGACGGATGAAAGCACCGGAGCGCTGGCGTGGTCGGCAACCCGGGTCGGCATCGAAAAGCTGGACAAATGGATCCGGCTGCCCAAGTTCGAAAACTCGGTTTCAGACCCGCCCGAAGACGAAGAAGGTCTGGTCATAGAAATAACCAGCGACGACAGTTAATAACGAGCGGACGCCTTTCAAGAATTAAGGCGTCTTCGATGGGGGAACGCCCCCGAATTAGGAGCGGAACAAAATGGCAGAAAGCTGGGGAATGGTAATTGACCTGGACAAATGCACAGGCTGTCAGGCCTGCGTGGTTGCATGTCAATCCGAAAACAATATCCCCATCAACGACGAAGGCCTGTTCAACCAGCGTCGCGCAATTGAGTGGATTCGAATTGAGCGTTACTGGGAAGGTGAATTTCCGGATGTCAAAGCGCGATTCATCCCGATTCTGTGCCAACACTGCGCGGACGCTCCCTGCGAGCCCGTCTGCCCAGTATTCGCGACCTATCACAATAACGAAGGTCTTAATGTCCAAGTGTATAACCGTTGCATCGGCACAAGATTTTGCGCGAATGGTTGCCCATATCACGTCAGATTTTTCAACTTCTGGGAGCCTGAGTGGCCCGATAGTCTTAAGAACCAACTCAACCCCGACGTTACGGTCCGCAGTCGCGGAATCATGGAAAAATGCACTTTCTGCGTACAGCGTATCCGCCGGACAGGCCGCAAGGCTGCCCAAGCTGGCATCGACAAATCCGACGCCGAGTTGGAGAGAGGCCTGAATCCAGCCTGCGTCAACGCTTGCCCAACCCAGACTTTGGAATTTGGCGACATGATTGACGTCCTGACTGCTGTGAAGGAAGGGACCAGGTTGCCGGACGAACCTAAGAGCAAAGCCGGCGCCAAGGTCAAAAAGGAACTGGAGGAAGACGGCGGTCGAGGTTACAGGCTGAGGGAACAGCTCGGCACCAACCCTTCGGTAGTATATTTGCGTAAAGTTGACGAACACCGCAAGGAAGTAATCACACATGGCTAGTGGACACGCCGAGCATCCGGGCAACCCCGCGCTGGTCACCGCTGAAGATGTCACGAAAGACCTGCTAGGCAAACACGAAGGCACGTCGAACAATTTCTGGCGCGTCGCCTCCGTGTTCGGAATCTTGTTGATTCTAGGCATTATTGGGTTCGTGATGCGGCTCTCCGATGGTGTCAGTGACACGGCGGTCTGGGGTTATTATGCGGCAATGTTCGCTTTTATCCTGACAACTGCTCAGTCTGCCCCTATGGTGGCAATCGCGCCACGGATAGCCAAGGCCCACTGGCGCAGGCCCATATCCCGGGTCGCTGAACTCTGGACCGTGGTTGGCCTGTTTAACCTGCTTTTGTTCATCCCAATGCTGTGGATTCTGCCACCATTGAGCGATGGACGGCGGTCGCTGTGGTTTTACTTCGACGGCGGCGACGTTCCCTCATACTCACCGCACATATGGAGCACCCTGGCTATTTTGGGACTCGTGGTAATTGGGGTCGCTCTGCTCTGGATGTCCGCTTTGCCGGACTTTGCGATGGTTCGAGATCACGCTCCAGATGGATGGAAGAAACGCTGGGCCACTCGATTGGCGCGAGGCTGGATTGGCAGTTCCGCTCAATGGAACATGCAAAAACACCGCCTGGGCATACTTGGCGCTTTCTATTTCATGATGTTGATATTCGTCCATTTCCTCATCAGCGTGGACTTCTTGATCACACTGGTTCCGGGCTGGGTAGACTCTCTGTTCCCGATAACTCATGCCGCCAACGGCCTTCAGGCAGGCGTGGCCACTGTGCTGCTCACAATCTGGGCGCTTTATAAGTTTGGCGGTTACAAGGACTACATCGCATTTGACCAGATTTGGGCGCTGGGCAAGCTTCTGTTTGCTCTTTCGTTGCTTTGGTTCTGGTTCTGGTTCTCCAGCTTTAACATATTCTGGTATGGCGGGAAGCCGGAGGAACAGGCGATTATCGAACTTCTGATGTCCGGCCCGTACAGATGGGCGTTCTTCGGAGTGTTCTTCTTTAACTTCTTATTCCCAATGTGGACAATGATGTGGAACCCTCTGCGCCGCAGCACTTGGGGTCCGCCAATAATCGCGGCAAGCGTGTTAATAGGGACGTTCCTCGACAGGATACGCCTGTACGTCTCAGCGTACTCGATCGATGGTATTGGAAACCCGGCGATTAACAAGCACGTCGTAGTGGAAATACCGGAAACTATTTATCCGTCGCTCGCCGACATTTTCATAATGCTTGGAGCCCTGGGCGGGATGGTGTTCATATTTCTTATGGCCACTCGTCTGATACCGATCGTCAATATTTGGGAACAGAGAGAATTAAAGCTCTACGAAATCCATAAGACCTTCCACAGGACCGTGGTCAAGGTGTTGGGCAAACCCGATTAATTGAATCACAGGCACGATTCACACACAATGATTTTCCCAATTCAACAATTAGGACTATAAGAAAGCCAAGATGCAGGATCACATACAGCTAGATCAGAAACAGATCAACGACGACCTGCTGGCCGGTGTGCTCGGCATGCCCAAGTGGTGGCTGCCAGCAGTGTTATTTCTGACGCTGGTCGTGTTCGCTGGCCTGGGATCCTTTGGGTACATGATGAACAAAGGTCTTGGAGTCACCGGTCTCAACAGGCCAGTGATGTGGGGCTTTTTCATCGTTAATTTCGTTTTCTGGATTGGCATCAGCCACGCAGGAATCATGATATCGGCGATATTGAGGTTAACTCAGGCCGAGTGGCGTAGGCCCGTGACTAGGGCCGCCGAGGTCATGACGGTGTTCTCGTTGATGGCCGCACTGCATACACCGCTATTCCACGTCGGAAGGCCCTGGCGTGAAATGTGGGTGTTCCCATACGACTTCGCTCGGGGAGTATGGCCCAACGTGCGATCGCCTTTCGTCTGGGACCCCAGCGCGGTGGGCACTTACCTGATCGCAAGTTCGCTGTTTGTGTTCATCGCTCTGATACCCGACCTTGCGGTAATCAGAGACAGGGCAGTCAACCCACTGGTCAAGAAGATATACGGGACGATGTGCCTGGGTTGGAGAGGCACGCCACGCCAATGGAAGCTGCAAGCAGTAGCAGGCATTCTGCTGTCGGCGTTGGTGCTGCCAGTGTTCGTCTCTGTCCACTCCATCGTGTCATGGGACTTTGCTGTGCTGATCGGCGTCGAGGGGTGGCATTCGACCATCTTCGCTCCATACTTCATTATTGGCGCGATTCACTCAGGCGTCTCAGCGGTGGCGATGCTCATGGCGTTGTCAGTCTGGCTCTGGGGCCTCGACAAATACTTGCGCCCGGATCATTTCGACGCAATTGGTCGACTGTTGATTGTTGTTGCCACCACCTGGTTCTTCTTCTTCTTTCTTGAGTGGGTTTTCGCCCTCTACACACTGGAAGGAGTGGAAATAAGTCTGAGAGAGCTCCAAGTTTTCCAGTGGCCCTATGGCATGCTGTTCTTGATCTTCCTCGCCACCGCGTTCTTTATCCCGGTGCCTATGTGGATGTTCAAGAGCGTAAGACGCAGCGCCTTCTGGATGTTCTTCACAACCCTGTTAGTTAACGTTGGCATGTGGCTTGAGCGGTTCTTGATAATTATTCCAGGTCTTGTGCGCCGTCAGCCGTTCACATTCGATTGGGGGACATACCATCCGAGCATCATCGAAATATTAATAGTTGCGGAAACGTTCGCGTTTGTCGCACTGGGCATGTTGCTATTTTCGAAATTCTTCCCACTGATACCGATCTTTGACATCAAAGAGGGCATGGTGGTGAGAGATGAAATCAAAATCGGCAGGCGCATCGTGCCCGCAACAATTCGCGAGTAAGGAACACCTTTATGTTTGCAAAAAGAAGCGTTATCGGTCTGTACACCGATGAAGAAGCAGCGGCCAGCGCGCTTGACGCGTTGCGCGAGGCGGGATATGACCAGGGCGAGTACGAAGTGCTTACCGGAACTCCCTATCCCGAAGGGACGTTCGGCGAAGAAGAGCCGAAACATACTCTCTACAGGTGGCCTCTCATCGGAGCCGCTTGCGGATTCATTGTTGGGTTGGTTCTCACTTCAGGTACTCAACTGGCATACCCATTGGTGACTGGCGGAAAACCCGTGCTATCTATACCGCCCATGACCATCATCATGTACGAAGGCACAATGTTGGGAGCCATCATCTTCACGGTGATCGGAATCCTCATAGAATCCAGGCTGCCCCGACTATTCATGGGCGCTTACGACGAACGAATTACCGAAGGGTATATCGGCGTCACTGTCACCACCTCCGAGGAGCGAGTCGGAACCGCTGAAGAGGTGTTGAACGCATCGGGGGCCGAAGAAGTCAAACGCGGCTGGGAGAACAACTAGAGTTATGTCCCTCTCGCAAATCAAACGCGCGCAACTGCTAAATCGTCGATGGCTGCCTTTGGCGGTTGGCCTGATGGCGATAATGTTCGCTCTGGGTTGTTATGATAGTAACACTGGTGACGCGAACATCGGCGGCGCAATCAATTTCAAACTGCCGGCGTTCCCTGAAACCGGAAGCAACCGGGTTCAAGTGTTCACCGAGATGCACTATCAGCCTTCTTACCGAACACAAGAATCGCCGAGGCTGCTTCCTCCCGACGGTTCTGTTCCCATAACGGGCGCAGAGGTAGTGTACGCGTCGATAGATGAATACAAAAACCTTGTGAGAACCAGCAGTGACGTCGTGTCGGGTCAGAAGTTGTTCACGGTAAACTGCCAGGTTTGCCATGGCCAAAACTTGGACGGAACTGGACCTGCGGCAGCTTATATGGTTACCAACGGCCCTGTGCCTGCGAACCTCAGGCTTGATCTGACGAAAAACTCGACCGATGGCGAGTTGTTTGGACTCATCTCCTGCGGTGGCAGGTACTTCTGCAACTCCGTGTTGCAGGGAGGAGAATCCCAATCGCCGATGCCGGAATTCCGTCGCTTGCTCTCAGAAGAAGAACGGTGGGCGATTGTGGCGTACATCCGAGGCGCTATCGGCGGACAATAAAAGATTCTATCGACCAAGGAATTAGGGCGCGCCTGCGAATAACAGGCGCGCCCTTTATTTTGTTCAAATATTCCGAAGTTAGCTGAACGGTTGCTTCCAGCCCAAAATAGACACTCAGCGTCCGAGTTTCTGAGGCAGAAAGAAGCCATCGGTGCTTTTCGGATAGTCATTGCTTTGACTTTCCGCTTGCTTATACGCAGGAGTTGATTGGATGAAGTCGAGACTCGTGAGCGGTCTGTCGCCCCGCTAACTCAAGTATTGGCCTGTGATCGTGGGCACGAAAGAATCTCCGGTATCTGGTCCCTTCACTAAACCCACTGTGATCAGAGCGCTCAATAACAAACTGGCGAAACCCGCAATTGTAATTCCAAGACGCGCCGCTTTCGATTCAGGAATCGAAAATCGTCGATCCTGTTCCATGTTTGCCATCCTCCAGCGAGGGCAGCGAATGTTCTATTGCGTCGACAATATCCCGACGCGGCAACCTGACGTTAGGTGTTCAGGATAGCAACAAGCGATGGCGAGGCACAGTTGTTATGCAACTGTGCTGGATTCTATTCTGAGGTTAGACCGTTTGCTTTTTAGGAGAGATTTTTTGAGAAGAACTCTAACGTGGATGTCCAGGAATGCGCCGAAGCCTCAGCCCGGTAACTCTCGCGGGTGTCGTTGAAGAATGCGTGGGGCGCGGCTCCGTAAATATGCACCTCGTAAGGCGTGCCGTTCTTCTCCAACGCCACGCTGAGGTCAACGATCGTCGAAATCGGAATACCGTCGTCGTCGCCTCCGTACAATCCTAGGACTGGGCAGGTGACGTTAGCGAGTTGGTCCGCGTCTGGATTGCTGCCGTAGTAGATGATCGCGGCATCCAGATCTTCGGTGTTGCAGGCTGTCGCGATCGATAATCCTCCGCCCATGCAGTATCCTACGGTCCCGACTTTGCCATTCGAGAATCCCTGGCTCTTGATGTAGCCTACCGTGCCCACCACCTCGCTGACGGCGCGAGGGCGATCAAGGGCCATGACCAGCTTTCTGGCTTCGTCAGGTTCTGATGTGACTTCGCCGTGGTAAAGGTCAGGCGCCACGGCGGCATAGCCTTCCCTGGCATAACGTTCAGTGATGTCTTTGATGTGGGGTTCCAGCCCCCACCATTCCTGAATTACTATAACCCCGGGGAAAGGGCCGTCTCCTACTGGCAGGCACTGGTATGCGGGAACGCTGTGACCGTTGATCGCGATTTCTATGTTGGAAGTTTGTATCGGTTGTTGAGCCACGGGTAAACACCTCAGCGAATGAATAATGCCGCCGCCAGGTCAGTCGAGCATGGCATCATTGTAACGGGTCGAAGTTCTAGTCGCATCCA
>DCAW01000005.1:0-16949 GCA_002313895.1 Dehalococcoidia bacterium UBA1123 | reverse complement strand
TCGGCATAATCTTTGACCTGGTCGTGGTTGAGTTTGCCTACGCCGAAGTAGTGAGACTCTGGGTGCGCGAAGTACAGTCCGCTTACCGAGGCGGCGGGCCACATAGCCATGCTCTCGGTGAGCTTGACACCAGTATGTTCCTCTACATCCAAAAGATTCCAAAGCGTGGTCTTTTCAGTGTGGTCAGGACTAGCAGGATAACCCGGAGCGGGCCTGATTCCCTGGTAGCGCTCTTTGATGAAGTCCTCGTCGGTCAGGGACTCGTCGGCCCTGTATCCCCAGAACTCGAGCCTCACGCGCTCGTGCAACCGCTCGGCGAATGCCTCGGCGAGACGATCCCCGAGGGCTTTCGCCATGATCGCACCGTAGTCGTCGTGAGCCTCTTCCAGCGAGCCAGCTAACTGGTCAACGCCGAATCCTGCGGTGACGACGAACCCCCCAATATAGTCGTTTACGCCCGAATCTTTTGGCGCCACGAAATCTGCGAGACAGAAATTCTGCCTTGGCAGATTAGGCCTAAGTTTCGATTTGTCATTCTGTTGGCGAAGAAAGTGGAATTTGGCCAGCACAGTGGTCCGATCATCGTCCGCGTAAAGCTCGACGTCGTCCCCTACGGCGTTTGCGGGATAGAACCCGAGTATGGCCTTGGCGGTGAACAGTTTCTTCTCTACGATACGATCTAGCATCGTTTGAGCGTCGCGGAACAAATTAGACGCCGCTGTGCCGTATTTTGGGTCGGTCAGAATGTTCGGATACGTGCCCCTTAGTTCCCATGTTATGAAGAACGGAGTCCAGTCGATGCGCTCCACCAGGTCGTCCAGAGGGTAGTTGTCGAAAATCCGAACGCCAGTGAATCGAGGGGCTGGAGCGACCGAGTTTCCCCATTCGAATGTTTCTCTGCGCGCACGCGCCTGTTCAATCGTCAGAAGACGTTCGGTGGCGTCTCGAGCAGCCCTGGATTTTCGCACTTGGGCGTAACGATTTTTCGTGCCTTCGATGAGTCCCTGTGAAGTTTCATCGTTCAGCAGGGCGCTGATAACTGTGACGGCTCGTGAGGCGTCTTTTACGTGAATCACGCCCTTGTTGAACTGAGGGTCGATCCGAACCGCGGTATGGGCGACAGAGGTTGTCGCCCCGCCGATCAGCAATGGAATGTCGAACTCCTGCCGTTCCATCTCGCGTGCCACGGTGACCATTTCATCAAGCGACGGCGTTATCAGACCGCTCAATCCTATGGCGTCGGCCTGATGCTCTCTCGCGGAATCGAGAATCTTCTGGAAGGGCACCATTACGCCTAGGTCGATTACCTCGTAGTTGTTGCATCCCAGCACCACGCCGACAATGTTCTTGCCGATGTCGTGAACGTCGCCCTTCACGGTGGCCATCACAATCTTGCCATTGGTCTTGATGGATCCGCTTTCAAGCTGTTCCTGCTCTATGAATGGCACCAGATGGGCGACAGCCTTCTTCATGACACGGGCGCTCTTTACGACCTGCGGAAGGAACATTTGACCCGCACCAAACAGGTCACCAACTACGTTCATTCCATCCATGAGGGGGCCTTCGATGACGTGAATGGGGCGGTGTGCAAGCTGTCGGGCTTCCTCGACATCTTCAACAACGAACTCGTCGATACCCTGCACCAGCGCGTGGGAAAGGCGCTCGTTGACTGGCAGTTTTCGCCACTCGTCGTCCACTATGCGCTCTTTTGACACCCCTCTTACGGTATCTGCCAGCGCGAGAAGTTGGTCGGTGGCATTGGCGTCGTTGTTCAACACCACGTCTTCTACTGCATCTCGGAGAGCCGGATCGATATCAGCGTAGACTCCCAGTTGACCGGCGTTCACGATGCCCATGTCCATGCCTGCCCGCACTGCGTGATATAGGAACACCGAGTGGATGGCTTCTCGCACCGCGTCGTTTCCGCGGAAGGAGAATGACACGTTGCTGACACCACCGCTAATGTGAGATTTCGGGAACTGGACTTTCAATATCTTGGCGGCCTCGATGAAGTCGACCGCGTAGTTGTTATGCTCTTCGATACCTGTCGCGATGGCGAATATGTTGGGATCGAAGATGATGTCTTGGGGTGGGAAACCGATCTCGTCCACCAAAATGCGGTACGATCGCTGGCAGATGGCGATCTTTCGTTCAACAGTGTCGGCCTGGCCTTCTTCGTCGAAAGCCATCACGACCACTGCGGCGCCGTATCGGCGTATTGTTTTAGCCTGTTGTCGGAAAGGTTCTTCGCCCTCCTTGAGAGAAATTGAGTTGACGATGCCCTTGCCTTGAAGGCATTTCAAACCAGCTTCAATTACGCTGAATTTCGAGCTATCCACCATGATCGGCACGAGGCTGATATCCGGCTCCGATGCCACGAGCTTCAGGTAGCGCGTTATGGCCTCCTCGGAGTCCAACATACCCTCGTCCATGTTGATGTCGAGTATTTGCGCGCCGTCCTCGACCTGCAGGCGCGAAACGGCTAGCGCTTCCTCGTACTTGCCGGTCTTGATCAGACGCCGGAACCGAGCAGAGCCTGTGATGTTGGCCCGTTCGCCGATATTTATGAAGTTGGAATCAGGTCGGATTTCCATAAGTTCCAGACCGCTGAGGATCGTGTTCGAGTTCCCTTCGGGCCGCTGTCTTGGATTTAGGCCCCCGACGGCATCGACGATGGCTTTTGTGTGTTCGGGCGTCGATCCGCAGCAGCTACCAACGATATTGGCGTATCCGCTCTCGACAAACTCCTTGAGGTTCGCAGACATGTGCTCTGATGTCTCATCATACTCGCCGAATTCGTTTGGCAGTCCCGCGTTGGGGTGGACGGACACGAAGTGCGATGACACGCTGGCCAATCCAGCCAGGAACGTCCGCATTTCGTCGCTGCCCAGCGAACAGTTGATTCCCACGCTCAACAGCGGGGCATGGGTTGCTGAGGCATAGAACGCCTCTGGAGTTTGGCCTGAGAGGTTTCGCCCGCTCATGTCCACGACGGTAAAGGACGCCATCACAGGGACTCGAACCTGCATTTCCTCGAACAGCGTCTCGATTGCGTAAAGGGCTGCCTTGCCGTTTAACGTGTCGTAAATGGTTTCGACGAGCAGGATCTGCGCGCCTCCATCGAGGAGCGCACGGGCGCATTCGGTGTAAGCGGCGACAACTTCGTCGAAAGTCACCTCGCGATAACCTGGGTCTCCTACATCGGGAGAGAGCGAGAGCATCTTGTTCAAGGGTCCAAGCACGCCGGCTACGAAACGGGGCTTGCCGGGATTACCATCCGTGTATTCGTCAGCAATCCGGCGAGCTATCGTCGCGGCTTCCCGATTAATCTCATAGACATGTTCCTGGAGATCGTATTCCGCCAACCCGTACTGATTGGCAGTAAACGTGTTGGTCTCCAGGATGTCCGCGCCAGCATCAAGGTACTGCCGCTGGACATCTTCGACGATGTCGGGTTGGGTTAAAACCAACAGGTCGATACAGCCCTGAACATCCAAGGCATGGTCAGCAAACCTGTCGCCTCGAAACTCGGCCTCTGAGAGATTGTAGGACTGAAGCATCGATCCCCATGCGCCATCAAGCACCATCACACGCTGTTCGAGAATTCGTTCGATCTCAGATGTGCGATCGATGATGTCGTATGGGGCCTTATTTGCGGTAGATGTCATGTATTCCTTGCCTGGTTGAAATAAAGCGATGTAGGTCATTTTACTGGACTGTGGTTGAAAAACCTAATGTTTCGCTCAAGCACGATCAAATCGAAGTCGTCTATTTGGACACAAGGCGGCGTCTAAGGGCGTCTTGACAATCCATCCGTTGAAGCCTAGTGTTCCAGCAAATAGTGAAACATTATTCAGGAGTTGGTTCCATGCCCAGCGCGTCGATATTTCCGGCATCAAATCGCCCTGTGGCGATGGGAGTCAACGGGATGGTGGCTTCGGCGCATCCGTTGGCGTCGCAGAGCGGCGTGCGAATGCTCATGGCGGGCGGCAACGCTTTCGACGCCGCCGTCGCGACCGCGGCCACTCTGAACGTCGCTGAGCCCTACATGTCGGGAGCAGGGGGCATTGGGATCGCTCTTGTTTACGTAGCCGCAGAAAACCGGGTGCGAGCGCTTAATTTTTCGGGTCGCGCCCCGATGGCCGCCGACCCTGAGAAGATAACCGCCGCTGACAAAGAGCGTGGAGCGTTATCGGCCATGATTCCTGGAAACGTCGCCGGATGGCTCACGCTGCACGAGACGTACGGCAAGCTGGAACGTGAACAGGTTTTCGCTCCCGCCATCGGATACGCGGACGAAGGCGTGCCAGTTACAAATCTGAATAGTCGCCAGATGTCGGCAAACGCAGAGCGCCTCGCTCCGTATCCTTCCGGCAAGATTATTCTAGACGATCTAGGGCACGCTCCGATGCCGGGAACCCGGCTCAAGATGCCCCAATTGGCCGAATCGTTCCGGAGTATCGTCAAGGGTGGACTGGAAGAATATTACCGGGGCGATCTAGCTCGAAGGATAGTTAAGAGCAACCAAGCCCTGGGCGGTCTGTTCAGTGAGGAAGACCTCGCGACCTACATAGCGCGTTGGCAAGACCCGATCAGCATTAACTACCGTGGCTACGATATCTTCACGAACCCGCCAAATTCCAGCGGATTCCAGATTCTTCAAACATTGAAAATCATGGAGGGTTTCGACTGCGACGACCTGATTTTCCAGCACCCTTCAACGGTCCATCGATTCATCGAAGCGGTGAAACTTGCAGTAACAGATCGAATTCAGTATGCGGGCCACCCTGTCAAAATCAAGGCGCCGATCTCTGGCCTGCTGTCCGACGGATACGCCGCGGACCGGCGGGCGCAGATTGACGAGAGCCGTGCGGCCTACGTTTCAGGGGAACATTTCTCGAACAAAGTTGCCCCTGAGTCTCTGATAACCGGAAATCCTCTGGAGTTCGATGGTGGGATGACCACTCACTTTGCAACAGCCGACAGCGACGGCAACGTGGTGTCGGTAACCCAGACTTTAGGAGGCGCTTTTGGTTCAGGTGTGGCGGCAGGTGACACTGGTATTTTCCTGAACAACATGGCTTATTGGTTCGATCTTGAAGAGGGTAGTTCCAATCGCATTGGCCCCGGGCGTGAGGTGGATTTCGTCGTTGCGCCAACGCACACTTTCAAAAACGGCAAATTCCACGTTAGCCTCGGAACTCCGGGAAGTTGGGGCATTCTCCAAACGACGCCCCAATTTCTCATGAATTTCTTGGATTTTGGCATGAACGTGCAAGAGGCCATCGAAGCTCCGAGGCTGAGGGTATACACGGGAAGACACGTCGATATGGAGGAGCGGTTTCCTGCTCATCTTCGACGCGCTCTGGAGGATCTGGGACACGATGTAAGCGTTGTGGAACCTTGGTCCATGTCTGTCGGAGGCGCTCAGGGCATTCAGGTTGACTCAGAGGCAGGAGTGTTTCAGGGCGGCGCAGACCCTCGCCGCGATGGGTTTGCTATCGGATTCTAGGGTGGAGTTCGAATAATACAGCGGGAAGAAAAGTTCTAAAGGGAGACAAATCATGGGCAAGGCACTTGAAGGTATTCGGGTAATCGATATGACTCACGATCAGGCGGGCCCGTCCTGCACTCAGATGCTTGCATGGCTAGGCGCTGAGGTTATCAAGATCGAGATGGCCGACGGCATGGGAGACCGAGCGAGGTGGCTGAGGCGTGATGATCCTGATCTGGATAGCTACTTCTTCCTGCTGTTGAACAATAACAAGAAAAGCACGACGCTTAACCTTCGTGACCCTCGCGGCAAAGAGTTATTCAAGACGCTCATCAAGAGTGCAGACATCATGGCCGAAAATCGCGGTCCCGGCGCGATGGACAGATTGGGTCTTGGGTACGAGGACCTGAAGAAGATTAACCCTAAGCTAATCTACGCTGCGGTCAAGGGATTTGGCTCATACGGCCCATACTCCGATTACAAGTGCTTCGAGCCCGTGGCCCAGGCGACCAGCGGCGCCCTGAGTTGCACAGGATTCGACGACCGGCCTCCCGCGATGCTGGGCGCCAACGTTGGAGACTCCGGCACCGGAATGCACACGGTCATCGGCATTCTGGCGGCGCTTGTGCAGCGCAACCTGACCGGCGAGGGTCAACTTGTGGAGGTGGCGATGCAGGAGGCAGTCCTGAATCTGACACGCGTCAGGTTCACAGGAACGCTAACTGACGGCACCGCAGAGCCACGACAGAGCAGTTACGAAGGACGCAGACCAGGCTCGGTAGGCGGACTATTTTCTTGCGCCCCAGGCGGCCCAAACGACTATGTCTACCTGATGCTGCCACCAGACAATCCCGGCATGTTCCCTCTGGCGATGAAAGGCATGGGACGCGAAGACTTGATCAAAGACGAACGGTTTGCCAGCGTCGAAGCGAGAGCGTCCAATGCTGATGCTCTCGGAACGATTATCGAGGAGTGGTGCGCCAGCAAAGACAAACGCGACGTTATGGCTGCCTTCGCAGGTGCCGGCGTTCCGTGTGGGGCGGTCTACGACACTTCAGAGGTCATCGACGACGCACATCTCAGGGAGCGCGGAATGATCACCGAGGTCGAGCACCCGACCAGGGACACTTATCCGATGATCGGGTGCCCGGTGCGTCTATCTGAATCGCCTGTGGAAGTCACCCGCGCTCCGCTGTATGGCGAACACTCCGATGAGATATTCTCAACTCTTGGCGAACTATCTCAGGCTGAGATTGACGAGCTGCGGACCGACAAGGTGATTCTCTAGTAGGGAAACCTATAATTGAGCCCAGCCAATTCCACCATGTCAGGATAGGCCGTTCCGCTTGCATGTGAGTTGCGTCCTCATAAACATCGCGTTCAGTTGAGAGTTACATCACGGATCGCGTAAACATTTATTTGATTACTCGGTTCCTCCCCACATGAAGACGAACGCCACGCTTATGAACAACATTAACATCGCCATCAGGTAAGGGAGACCCATGTCCCGATACTCGGCGTCAGTCGTGCGATCTAGGGCCGGCGCATTCGCAAACCGCAGATACTCCAGGAAAGACTCGTAAACGCTGAAAATCCGAAGAAGATGCTCCCCCACGTCGTGTACAGTGCGCCTCGTGTGAGTAGGGAAATGCCTCCAACAACGCAGCTAAATACCAATATGAACGGGATCCTTTTGAAATTTTTCTGCGTAGCGTCCAGCATGATGAAGAAGCTATGAGCTTTTTCAGATTTGACCAAAATTACTGCGCCAAGCACGATAAGGGAAAGGCCTGTTAAACTCGTCAGGATTCTTTCCCACAGCATGCGGAATCCTCTTAATTATTCAAAAGCGCCTGGGATTGCCGAGCGAAAATTAGTCTTCTCGAAAGGCGTTGAGGCCGGTGACCAACGCCGGCAGGCCACCCATCCAGAACGCGACCCGGATGGTTTCGGAAATCTCTTCCTCCGAGGCGCCCATCGCTCTTGCGCGGTCGGATATTGCCTTGACGCCGTCTTCGTGAGCCAACAATGCGTCGCACATCATGGTCATCAAAGTTTTGACCTTTGCGGACAGCGCGCCGTCGGCGATTATGAACTCTCGGCCTGTGTTGACCCATTCGGCGAGTTGAGCGTCATTTGCGCTAAGCGCTGTAATGTATCCGGGAACCTGGGGCTGTGTCATGTTGATTCCTCCGTGTTGTGATTTTACGCCCCGGATTCTCTCAGGAATCCGAGCCAATGACAACCGACAGTGTTTTGGATCGGATTTCGGTCTTTGTGACTACTCAAGATCTTTGCGCCTGTGATTAGTTTGCGGGAGGTGGTAGAATCGCCGACGGTCAGCAGTCGAAGATGGCGTATCACTTAGCCCATGATCCTGAGCTCGTCGTTCCACCGTATGCAAAAACATTCCGAAACCAATATCAAATCTCGTCCGAGAATCTTTTACGGTTGGTGGATAATCATCGCCGGGGGCGCCGGCATGTCCATCGCATCGGGCATAAACTTCCATGGATTCGGGAACTTCATTATCCCGCTCAGCGAGGAATTTGGTTGGAGCTACGCCACGATCTCTATCGTGTTCTCATTGGCACGGCTTGAGTCAGGCATGATTGGACCGGTGGAGGGTTGGGCCGTGGATCGTCTTGGCCCTCGCCGGTTGATGCTGATAGGCCTTCCGTTGATGGGAATCGGCTACATTGCGATGAGCCAGATAAACTCCCTAGCTGCCTTCCTGTTCGTGTACGTATTCCTAATCGCTCTGGGGAACAGCCTCGGCATGAGCACTCCGATCACCGCGGCGGCGGCGAACTGGTTCAACAAAAAACGCGGACTAGCTTTCGGGATCATGTGGTCGGGAGTGGGACTCGGAGGACTGTTCGTCCCGGCGGTAGGATGGATCGTCAGCGAGTATGGGTGGCGAGACGCGGCGATGATCGTCGGAATCGTCATCATCATTGTCGGCATCCCAATCGCTTCTGTAATGAGGCACAAGCCGGAACAATACGGTTACTACCCTGACGGACAACCGCCAGAAGACGCGCCTGTAGGCGCTATGACCCGCGCGCCCGTCATGCCCGATTTGTCTAATGATTTTTCTGCGCGCGAGGCGCTAAGAACATCCAGTTTCTGGTTCCTCTCGCTGTCGATCACCGCTCGTTCTCTGGTTAGCGGCGGAATCGGGCTGCATCTGGTGCCGTATTTCGTCAGTCTCGGAGCCTCGGATGTCAGCGCGGCGGCGTTGGCGGGGTCTGTGGGTTTGATGAGCATACCTGGCAGATTCGGCCTCAGCACACTCGGCGATTATATGAACCGTCGTTATGTAATGGTCGCTTCGCTGGGTGTCATGGCAGTCGCAATTATCTTCATGGCACGGGCGGAGAGCGTCAGCGGAGTGATACCAGCTCTTGTCGTGTTTTCTGCGGCTCAGGGCGGAATCTCTGTGATTCCGCAATCGCTGATCGCCGACTACTTTGGGCGTCGCGCCTACGCTACCATCCAGGGATTCCGAAGCTCAATCCAAATGTTGGGAATAATCGTTGGGCCGGTCGTGTCGGGGATAGTGTTTGACCAGACCCAGAGTTACGCTGGGGCTTTTCTGGGATTCTCAGCGGCGGCGTTGGTCTCGATGTTCCTGGTGTTCCTGGCGCGTCCGCCGGCGCGCCCAAAACGGAACTGACACGGATCTCGGTACTCGACCAATCCGCGTTCACTTGACACCGCATCGCAAATGTCTATATATTTGCCGACGTACACCAAATAACAGAATTGCCCGGGGGGAGCTTGGGAAGCCAGGCTGAGAGGGCAGCCGGAACGCTGTCGACCCCGACAACCTGATCTGGATAATGCCAGCGTAGGAACTGTGGTCGCTCCCAGAACCCAGCAGCCGTCCAGATTGATTGGACGGCTTTTTTGTTGCCACGAAAATCTGGACTTCGAGACGGGCAACGACACGATGGCGATATCCCAACAACATAATGAGGCAATGGCGAGCCAGTCAGAACAATTCCACGAGACCCGCATTATTGATGTTGTCGGATTAGGCAAGGTCTTTGATCAGAACGGCCAGTCACTGACCGTGATGGAGCGTGTTAATTTTCACGCTTACGAAGGTGAGTTCGTTAGCATTATCGGCCCTAGCGGATGCGGCAAAAGCACGTTATTGAACATAATCGCCGGCCTTGATGATCAGACCGAAGGTTCTTTGAAGCTGCGGGGCGAAGAGGCTTCGGACCGGTTGGGAACGGTCGGCTACATGCAACAAAAAGACCTGCTGCTGCCGTGGCGCTCCGTGCTGGACAACGCGATTTTTGGACTGGAGCTTCAGGGAGTCTCGAAGCGCGAAGCCCGCGATCGCGCCTCGGCTCTGATGGAGCAATTCGGCCTGGATGGGTTCGAGAGCGAGTATCCGTCTGCGCTCTCCGGGGGCATGCGCCAGAGAGTCGCGTTTTTGCGAACGGTTCTGGCTGACCAACAGATGTTTTTGCTCGATGAGCCATTCGGGGCATTGGACGCCCTGAATCGCTCGCAGATTCACGAGTGGCTTTTGGGCCTATGGGAAAGGTTGAACAAAACTATCGTGATGGTGACCCACGATGTTGACGAAGCGATATTTCTGTCTGATCGTGTTTATGTCATGTCCGCTCGTCCGGGAACCATGAGGCTGGTCGCGAATGTTGATCTGCCCAGACCGCGCTACCTGGAGATGGTCACTTCTGAAGGGTTCGTGGAACTGAAAACCGAGCTTCTGTCAGCGATTCGCCGAGAGAGCGCATCGTGAGCATTGTCAATCGGCCTGGGGTTTGCGAGTCGTATGCCTTTCCGAACTGGCTGCGAACGCTCATCACTGTCGGACTGCGTTGGCTTCCTGCGGTGTTGATCGTTGTCGCCGTTGTCGGTTTCTGGGAGGCTTATGTTCGGATATTCGATGTTCAAAAGTGGTTGCTGCCGGCTCCTTCGGTGATCGCGAAGACAATTGGCGTTGATGCCGGCCTGTTGTGGGGTCATACCCTCGCCACCATCGAGGAAATCGTCGTGGGATTCGCCTTGGCCTTGGTATGTGGCTTCGCGTTGGCAACGGCCATTGGCCTGTCTCGCACGATCGAGCGGGCGTTGTACCCCTTTATCATTGCTTCACAGACCATCCCGATAATCGTGATAGCGCCAATGCTGCTGATCTGGGTAGGTTACGGCCTGGCTCCCAAAGTTATCGTGGTGGCTCTGATCTGTTTCTTTCCGATAGTCGTGAATATGGTTGACGGCTTGAAATCTGTGGATTCAGATGTCGTTTCCTTGATGCGGACGCTAGGGGCCAACAGGTGGGCGATCTTCTTGAAATTGCAGGTTCCAACATCGCTGCCTTACTTGTTCTCAGGGCTGAGAATCGCTATCGCGTTCAGCGTGATCGGGGCAGTTATCGGCGAATGGGTCGGCTCGAGCGAAGGCCTGGGATACCTGATGATTCGATCAAAACCCCAATTCTTAACAGAGCGAGTATTTGCCGCTATCGTTATTCTTTCGGCGCTTGGAGTGTCGCTTTTCGCGATGGTGGGTATTGTTGAGCGGTTCGCGCTGCCCTGGTGGCACAAGGAACACGGCAGTCGAACCTGACGCGAGAACAGGATTAACATTAGAGAACAAGGCGACTCAGGGGAGAGAATATTGAGCAAAATTAAATACATTAATCTGGCACTGGCGGTGTCTGTCGCCCTATTGTTGATGCCGGTTTTGGCGTGTAGTTCCGATTCTGAGCCGGAAACAGTGTCCGTTAAATTGGCTCTGGACTGGTATCCGAACTCTAACCATCTGGGCTTGTATATCGCTCAGAGCAAGGGATATTTCGCCGACGAGAACCTGGACGTGGAACTCTACACGCCAGTTGATCCATCCACCGTTTTGCAGACTGTCGGCGCCGGCCAAGACGACTTCGGAATCAGCTACCAGCCTGATGTGTTGATGGCCAGGGCGCAAGGCGTGCCCGTCGTTTCAGTCGCGGGCATCGTGCAGCACCCTCTGAACTCCGTCATGGCCCTCAAGTCTTCAGGGATAGAACGGCCATCGGACCTCGTGGGCAAAAAGGTCGGATATCCCGGGCTTCCAACAGATGAACCGTTGCTTGAAACGATGCTCAAAGCCGATGGCGCAAATGGTCTTGGCGATGTTGAATTGGTGAGAGTCGGATTCAACCTGGCCGAGTCACTGATTAGCGGGACTGTCGATGCTGTCGTCGGTGCTTACTGGACCCACGAAAGCATATTGCTGGAAAATCTCGGCCACCCGGTCAACATACTGAAGGTTCAGGACTGGGGTGTTCCGGATTACTACGAACTAGTTCTCGTCGTCAGCGAGAAATACATCGAGGAACAATCCGACGTCATTGAGAGATTTACCCGCGCTTTGAGCAAGGGGTTTGCGGACGCAATTTCCGACCCTCAAGCTGGCGTGAATATCTTGATAGACGCATCGAATGAAGAGGTGGACCGAGCCATCGAAGGGCCAGGGGCCGACCTGCTCGTGCCGTTGTGGAAGACCAACGAAGCCAACTTTGGAGTCCAGACCAGCGCGCGTTGGGTGGACTTCGCGAGTTGGATGCAGGAGACAGGGTTGCTGTCGCAGGAAGTTGATGCGTCCAAAGCGTTTACTGACAAGTTTATAAAGTGACATGCGTAAAGTCTAGGAGTCTCGCATGACCGTCACACAGGAACTTCGGGAGCGATATTCAGGCCTTTGGGAGCAGATGGTCTATCATCCGTTCGTCGTGGAGATGGGCGAGGGAACTCTGCCTGCAGGCAAGTTCAAACGTTACTTTTTGCAAGACTACGTTTTCGTGGCCGATCTTGTGTCGATGACGGCCAACGCAATTGCGAAAGCGCCGAGCTTCGACGCGGCCAGCAGGCTCCACTCGTTCCTGTCCGGCATCTTGGACCCTGAGAACGATCTGTTTCTCCGGGCGTTTGAGGTTTTGGGCGCATCTGAGGAAGAATATTCTTCCGCGAGCGCGTCTCCCACAACCAGGGCGTTTGGCGACTTTCTCGTCCGTACCGGCCTAGAGGGAAATTTTGACGACATAATCACAGTGCTTTATGTCACAGAGGGGACGTACCTCGATTGGGGGACTCGCCTGATCTCTGAGGCCAAGAAACCGGCAAATCCGATCTACCAGGAATGGATTGGCATCCACGGCCCGGCGGTCCTGCGTAGCCTGGTTGAGTGGATGGGCGAACACCTGGATAGCACAGACCTGTCTGCTCGGCGTGCAAAAATCGATGAATTATTCCATACGGCCTTGCGCTACGAGTGCATGTTTTGGGACGCCGCGTACACCGACCTTCAAGCGTGGCCTGACGAGTAGATGTGCGATGATTGAAAACGAAAATCCTGCCACGAAAGGCGAGCGTCGAGAGAACAAACGAATGAAACGAACCAAGATGGGCGTGAGCGGTCAAAGCGTCCGAGCGTATCAGGACATCATCCGACGCCGCAGCGAGGAGATCACTCGCAAGAAAAAAGAACGGACCAAAACCGAGTAATGTTTCCTTATAGTTCGCAAGAATCAGAAGGCACGATTTGTCCAATTCAAAATTGATCTTCAAAGCAATGACCATCGCTGGTTCAGACTCCGGTGGCGGGGCTGGGATTCAGGCAGACCTCAAATCCTTCGCCGCGATGGGCGTCTATGGGACTTCCGCAATAACTGCCATAACCGCCCAGAACACGTTGGGCGTGACTGATGTGTTGGAGCTGCCGACTTCACTCATCGAATCCCAGATAGACGCCATCGTGTCAGACATCGGCTCCGATTCGGTGAAGACAGGGATGCTGTCAAGCTCGGAGATCATCCAGACGGTGGCTGACAGAATTTCCTATCATGGTTTGAATACTCTTGTGGTTGACCCCGTGATGGTCGCTAAGGGCGGGGACCGTCTTCTTCATGAACAAGCGGTTGGCGCGCTAAGAGACATCTTGGTCCCGCTCGCTACGGTCGTGACCCCCAACGCTCCCGAAGCCGAAATTCTGACCGGCATGACGATCACGAACGTCGAAGATGCCCGAATAGCGGCTCGGATTTTGGTTGATGAGATTGGCGCTGCGTGCGCGGTGGTCAAAGGCGGCCATCTGGAAGGGCCGGCGACGGACGTGCTGTACGATGGCTCGGAATTCACACTGTTCACTCAGGAGCGAATTCCCACCAAGAACACGCATGGCACAGGCTGCACATTTGCATCAGCGACTGCTGCAGGTCTCGCCAAAGGGCTTTCGACACAAGCTGCCGTGCGCGACGCCAAAGCGTATGTGACAGCCGCGATTCAAAGCTCCTTCGAAATCGGAGGAGGCCACGGCCCGCTGAATCACTTTTTTGAGTTGTGGGGAAGAAACGATTAGTAACCGACAAAAGGACTGAATTGTGCCGCTGTACCTTACAGAAGCCGAAGTTGATCAACTAATCACAATGCAAGACGCGATTGAGTCGGTTGAAGCCGGATTCGAAGCGATGTCCAACGGCGAGGCGGCAAATCTCCCACGACAACGATTGCGCCTGCCGGCTGGAGTGTTCAACATCATGTCAGCGGCGATTCCGGCGATGGGAGTGATGGGCCTGAAAGCGTACGGCGTCGTCAAGGGAAGGCCAACGTTCCACATTCAGCTATCCAGCACGGAAACCGGCGAACTGCTGGCGATCATAGAAGCTTCGCGCTTGGGCCAGCTTCGCACCGGCGCTGCCAGCGGCGTCGCCACGAAATACATGGCGCGGGATGTGCCATCCATAATAGGCGTTATCGGTTCGGGAAATCAGGCCCAGACACAACTAGAGGCTGTGTGTCGTGTTCATCAAGTGTCGGGCGTCAAAGTATTCAGCCGAACCGCCGACCGCCGAGAATCCTTTGCAGAAGAGATGTCCGCCAGAATAGGGATTCAGGTATCGCCAGCGGAAACAACAGAATCCTGCGTGAGCGAGTCCGACATACTGCTTGTGATCACTGGTGCCTCCGAACCTGTTTTAAACGGCGAGTGGATTCCATCTGGAACGCACATCAACGCCGCCGGAGCCAATAGTCCAAACCGCCGCGAGCTGGACGTTGGAGCAGTCCACAGATCAAATGTTATCGTGGTGGATGACATCGACCAGGCACGAATCGAATGCGGTGACATCAATCACGCTGTGGATGGTGGTTTCGTGCGTTGGGAACAGGTGCGGGCGCTTTCCGATGTGATAGGCGGCACGACCCCCGGCAGGAATTCTGACGATGACATCACTCTATTCGAGTCGCAGGGCGTCGCTCTGGAAGACATCGCTCTGGCGGCTCGCGTTTATCAACTTGCTATCGAACAAAGCAAAGGCGTAAACATCTGACCGCCCTGCATATTCACCACGGGCCCTTGAACTTCGGCCACAGATTGTCCGAGATTGAGACTACGATTTCCTCCTATGTTTCTTGTTTATACGACATGTTTGTTGGCTGTCGTGAGGCGTGTTGATTATTCATTATCGGTAGTACAGACTTAGAACGATTTTGGCCCATCAGTCTATAGTCCAACGCTTCAAGTCTATTCAATCGCAGGTGTGTGGGATGGTTGAAGACGACGATGTGAACAAAGACGATAAGTTTGAATTTGACTCCACTAGCGAGGTTGTCGAATACGCCTCGTTGGGACAATCCGAACTCATCGCGATTCAAGATGTCAGGAATGAACCCGGAAATTATGGACGCCAATATGAGGGCGTCAAAATGGTTTACACTGTCGAACATCAAAAAGAGCGAGCGGACTACTACGTAATTACCCTGTTGTTTCGGCCCGAAGGTGACTGGAATAGCGAAGGCGGGCAAGAACGATTCTTTATCGAGAAAGAAGGCGTGGTCGCTCACCGTCAGTTATTGAGTCTGCCAAGATCGACTAGTTCTCGTCGCTTAATGTCCATCACAGTGTTATTGATCGTTGCTACGATTGTAATCGCAGGGGGTGGGTCCTCAGTAATCGCGAGCGGCATATTCAAGGGGTCGGATGACGACAAAAGTCCTGGCCCGGTGTTGGCGGGGACGCAGCCTACACCTGAAGTCTCCTTGAGCGGCCGGCAACCGACGCCGATTGCGACACCGGCGAATAACAATGAAACTGCCGGTTTAATAGCAATCTCACCAACGCTCTCGACCACGCCTAAACCGGCTTCTACGCTCGCGCCGGTGCAAACGTCACCCGTAGGCACGCTTCAAATAGCCCATACTGCGAAACCGGAGAACGATGAACCTCAAGAATCAATAATGGATCAGTAAACCGATTGACCGCAGCCCGAGTGTGTCGGCAGTTTACCGGATAATTTCGTCGGCGAATCGTTTGATTGAATCCAGCGCGATGTTGGGATCCGCGATGGATACCGAAAACACCAGATGGTCGAGGCCTGAGTCTTCGTAGCGGCGAACGTCGTCCGATATCTGGAACATCGCTCCGGATAGGGGCTGCCGGTTTCCGTCAGGAGACGACACTGACCTCCCCATCCGCAGAGATAGAGATAGTGCCACCGTGACCGAATCTGGGTCTCGGCCATCCCGTTCGCAGATTTCTCTGAGCGTCTCTTTTCCTTCCAATAATTCTTCGACTCGAAGGCCGATCGGAAACCATCCGTCGCCGTGCCGGACTGCCCGGTGGATCGCGGCTCTGCTGTTCCCTGCAATCCAGATCGGAGGGTGAGGTTTCTGTATCGGCTTGGGGTAGAAAGTTTTGCCTGACACCTGGAAATGCTCGCCCTGGTAGGTGGCTCCGTCCTCGCCACACAGAGTTTTGAACATCTCGATATGTTCATCAGTTACTCTGCCTCTGGTGTGGAAATCTGCGGACATGCCCTCGAATTCTTCGGGCATCCAGCCGATGCCTGCGCCAAAAATCACACGACCGCCGGACAGGACATCCAGTGTAGAAATCATCTTGGCGTTCATCACGGGATGGCGTAGAGGCAGTATTAAAACACTGAAACCTAGCTTCAGCGTCTTTGTGCATCCTGCCACGAAGCTCATGGACGTTAACGGTTCGATGACGTTTTGGCCTTGCGGGTCAGCCTGTCCTGGACCCCACCGGTCGGGATAGAGTGCCATGAGGTCCACGGGATAAACTGTCCGGTCGGCCAGCCAGATGGAGTCGTAGCCCGAATCCTCCAGAACCCGGGCTATTTGTTGAAGATACTCGCCCTCCTTGCCTAGGTCTGCTCCCAGGGCGACAGCGAATGTGGCTGAAACTCCGATTTTCATCGGTTTCTCCTTGAATTTGGCAGGGTCATATGTCGAAAGTTCAGTTAATTTGAGTCAGCCATGGAGTCTTGCCAGTATGCTCCTCAGCGATCCGGCCTGCCATTCATGAACATCCGATGATAGGGCATTGACAAAGGAAAGTCGAACACTCGTGCAGCGTTACCGCCCATTATGAAGTTGATCCTCCTTCATTTCGCCCTTAGGCATCTAGGTTC
>DCAW01000092.1:28895-33179 GCA_002313895.1 Dehalococcoidia bacterium UBA1123 | reverse complement strand
TCGATGGCAACATTCGTTGGCGAATCGCCGCCTGTGCCGCACGCCAATATGCTCAGGACGCATGTCAACGCCACCACATATGCGCCGATTGATTTAACGCTCATGTGCTAGCCCACCCTCTGTTCCTCACGAGCCACTGACAAGTATGTGTCACTCAGAGGATGCAGCTTTGTAATCAAACGAAGACCATCCCCAACAGCCGAGTCTTCGTAATTCTCCGTCAGGTTTCGGCCCCAGTTATCGCGGCGGGGTTGAGCGCCCGTCACCACAGTCTGGCTAGCCTACGTACTCCGACATCATAAACCCGTTGCCCTCAGGGTCTGCAAGTTCGGCCAGCTTTATCGGCTCGCCGGGTCGGTTTCCAGGAGCTTTGCGAATTAGGCCTCCGCCTGTTTCGATTTCGGCGCAGGCGGATTCGACGTCCGACACCTGAACGCTCAATCCGGTCGGGTTGAAATCGCCGTTGCCTCCGCCGTGGAGGGCGCGACGACGGCGTCCCCGTGGGCAAGTTCGCTCCACATAGGAGACTGCGAGTTGACCTTCAGTCCAACAACGTCACGATAGAAGGCCACGGCGCGGTCCATGTCCTGGACCATAAGCATGTATTTCAGTGATTCTATTCGCATCGTATGAGACCTCCTGACTCGTAAATAAGATCGGACCGCCAACATCTGATTCATAAAATCAAGTGTTGGCGGTCCGTGTTTGCTACATCGGTTGCGAAATTACTCGCACTTGGAGTAGCCGCAATCCAGGCAACTCAGGCATCCCTCCTGCGGGATCAGCGAACCGGAGCATTTGGGGCACCGGATGCCGGTCGCGACAGGGCTGGCGCTGTGACCGTTGCCGTTGCCATTGGGGGCTGCGGACTCCGCCTGAGTGGAAGGGAACAGTCCTAACTGCGCCACGGTCTTCGATTCCTCGGTGGGGCCGTGACCCTGGAGGGCGATGTGGTCGGCGTGGAGGTGGTTGCCCAGGGCATGGGCCACCGCATCGGGCGCCGAGCGTATCAGCGTTCCGCCGTCCCATGCAGGGCAACAGGTGATGCCCTGGAGATGCTCGACGATCTCGTCAGGCCTAATGCCGGAGCGCAGGGCCAGGGACACCAACCGAGACACGGCCTCCAGGTTCGCCGAGTCACACCCTCCAGCTTTGCCCAGGTTGGTGAACACTTCGAAGGGCTTTCCATTTTCGTCAAAAGTGATGTTGACGTACATATTGCCGTGACCGGATCGTATACGATCCGTGACGCCAGACACCGAGGTCGGGCGCTGTCGAGGGATCAGGATTTCCTTGACCTCCGAGGCGTCATCTTCGTTCGCGGACTCTGATCCCGTCTCCAGAACCTGCATCGACTTTGAGCCGTCGCGATAGACGGTAACGGCCTTGCATCCCGTCTCCCAGGCCAGCATGTAGGCGTTGTGGACGTCCTCGATGGTCGCGTTGTTGGGCAGGTTGATGGTCTTGGAGACCGAATTGGTCACATGGTTTTGCCAGACAGCCTGCATACGAACGTGAGCCTCAGGGCTGATGGTCATCGACGTGCGGAAGATGTCGGGGTCCAGGCCATGCTCCTTCAGGATGCTTTCGGCGCCGTCTGGAGTCTCGATGATCTGTTGAAGGACGTTTCGCACGCGGGCGTCGTCGCCCAATTCTTTGTGAAGCGTCTCGGTAATAGACGTTGGAGCGTCCAGCAGTCTGGAGCTTGTGCCCTCGTGGTCCTTCCACAGCACGTTCGACCACCACGCCAGCGCGAAGTGAGGCTCGATGCCGCTGGAGCAACTGGCTATGCGGCTGATCGTTCCCGTGGGAGCGATCGTGACAATGCTGGAGTTCCGAACCGGAGGCAGGCCGCGCTGTTTGAGAGCCGAACCTTCATACTCGGCGAACGGGCCACGCTCGACTGCGAGGTTGTGGGACTCGTCCCATGCTGTGCTCTCTATGAAACCGCCCATCTCTTCGGCCAAATCACGCGCCGGTTGAGAATCGTAGGGTAGGTTGAGGCGAATCAGAGCGTCGGCCCAACCCATGACGCCCAGACCGATGCGTCGGGTCGCCAGGTTGACTTCTCTGAGTTTCTCCAGAGGGAAGCTGTTGACCTCAATGACGTCATCCAAGAATCGAACGGCCGTCCTGACGGTGTCTTCCAGAGCTTCCCAATCGAAACCGTTTCCGTTGATGTGGCGGTCAAGATTGATAGAGCCAAGGCAGCAGTTGCCATAATTCTCCAGGAACTCTTCGCCGCACGGATTGCTGGTTTGAATCTTGCCCATCTGAGGGTTGGGAGCGGTCTCCCAGACGCGGTCCATGAAGACGACGCCGGGGTCTCCCGTCTTCCAGGCGGACTCGGTGATCTCGTCCCAAAGCTCCCGCGCTCGGATGGTCTCGACAACCTCCAAAACGGGGCCGTCGCCTTCGTCGCGAGGGTTAATCAGGTTCCAATCTGCATCGGCCTTGACCGCCTCCATAAAGGCGTCGGTTATCTGAACCGAAATGTTGAAGTTCTGGAGCGTGTCGTCGCTATCCTTGCAATGGATGAAATCTCGGATGTCGGGATGGCTGTCCAGAAGCTGGCCCATGTGCGCGCCCAGCCGGAATGCGCCCTGGGTGAGGGTCGCGCCGACGGCAGAGTACAGCTTCATGACCGCGATAGGGCCACAGGCGTTGCCGTGAGTCGTCCTGATGGCGTCGTTCTTCGGCCTCAGATTCGAGAATCCGAATCCGATGCCGCCACCCCATTTCTCGATCATGGCGGCGTCGTGGGCCACCTCCATGATGGACTCCATGTCGTCCTCGGGCGACACGACGAAACATGCCGACAGGCAACCCCGACCCGTGCCTGCGTTGACCAGAGTAGGGGAGTTGGGTAGGAACTTCAACGAGGTCATCATGTCGTAGAACTTGTTCTCCCAGACCGCCTGATGCGCGGGAGCCTCGCCCTGAGCGATAGCGTTGGAGACCCGGTGGAACAGGTCTTCGGGGGCCTCAATGGCGTTGCCGTCGGCATCCTTGCGAAGGTAGCGTTCTTCCAGGATCGTCCTGGCGTTATCGGAAATTATCAGTTCGCCTCTGGTCGCGATGGGGGTTGTATGGCCGTTGCCATTCCCGTTGCCCTTGAGGGACTGAGTGACCTGGCTCAGGACATCGCCGGACACGCCGGCAGACTCCAGAGCGCGTTCGATATCCTGAAGCAATTGTTCTGATGATCTCTGAGAGTTTGACCCGCTGGATTTTTCATCCACGTACATTCTCACGACTCCTGATTTGGGTTGGGCTTGGGCGGTTGTCGGTTATCGCGATTGGTAGATTCGGGTCTCTTGTAATACCCGAATAATAGCATAAAACGAACATATGGTCTATAATAAATAGACGGCAAATCTCCCGGCGGGCGGCTCTACGCCGGGTTGGCCTGAGGGCGTTTGGGCCTCCGACCTCGACGGCGACGCCTGCGTATCGGTGGCGTCTCGTCCTCCAGCAGCGAGAGCTGATTTTCGGGGACGCCGTCGCCGGGCTCCCGGTTTTCGATGAGGGCTTCGATCTCTTGCTTGAAGCTCTCGATGTCTCGGAAGTCCCGGTACACGCTGGCGTACCTGATGTAGGCCACGCGATCCATAACCTTGAGCCGGTCCATGACCAACTCGCCGATGTCCTTGGACGTTATCTCAGCGCGGCCTGAGTCCGAAAGGTCTGATTCGATCTCTTCCAACGCTTTTTCGATACTGCCCAGGGGCAAGGGGCGTTTGGCGCACGCTTTGGTGACGGATGCCCAGAGTTTGTCGCGGACGAATTCTTCGCGCCGCTCGTCGCGTTTGACCACCATCAGAGCGCGCATTTGAACGCGTTCGTAAGTGGTGAACCGTCGGGCGCATGCAAGGCATTCTCGCCGTCTCCGGATGCCGTCGCCGGAGTCTCGCGAGTCGATGACCTTGGAGCTACTTTCGTCGCAGAATGGGCAATACATCAATCAATCTGAATGGCTAAACAAAGTCTAAGAAAAGTATTACCAACCACAATCTACTGGGCACATTGGATACATTACCACCATATATTGGGGTGTGTCAATAAATTTCCACGCACAAATATGGCAACAAACTGTAGATTATTTGGCAATTACGGTGAACTCGATTTTATCGAGGCTGGACGGTAATCCTGAGCTGCTCCAACTGATTTATGCGAGGCAGGGTTGCGTCCGATTTCATTCTGAGTAGAGAGGGACGAAGCGTGTGGTCATGGCCAATCTGATGATTATCTTACACACTAATTAGATGTTCGTCTGAGGCCTAA
>DCAW01000092.1:10860-28513 GCA_002313895.1 Dehalococcoidia bacterium UBA1123 | reverse complement strand
ATTGGTGTTTCCTGGCACCTAATTGCCTCGCACCAAACGACGACGCCGTTGTCGGTTCAACAGCGCCGTCAGTCTCAGATTGAATTATGGACGGGCGTTAGTCCGGCAAGCCGTTGTTGGGCCTTGATCGCGCCCTGGAGGAGAATCGTCTCAAGAACGGAGGGAGATCAAGGTCGGAATCGTCGTTGTTCAAGGCATCCTGGAGCAGTCGGTCCACCTGCTCCTCTCTGTCGGTAAAGGTGTCTCCGGTGGGGAAGCCGGTCGCGACGATGGTGAGTTTGATCTCGTTCTCCATCTTCAGGTCGGTGACCATGCCGAAGATGATGTTAGCGTCTGGGTCGACGACCCGCTGGATGACCTCGGCGGCTTCGTGAAGCTCGGAGAGTCGAAGATCGCTGCCGCCAGTGATGTTAAACAGCACTCCGCGCGCGCCCTCGATGGACACGTCCAGCAACGGGTTGGTGATTGCCTGCTGGGCCGCTTCTCGCGCGCGATGCTCGCCCATGCCCCAGCCGATGGACATCCATGCGGGGCCGGCGTCTCGCATGATGGCGTTGACGTCGGCGAAGTCCACGTTTATGTCGCCAGCGACGGTCACAAGTTCTGCGATGGACTGGACGCCCATTCGCAGAACGTCGTCGGCCATTCGGAAAGCGTTCTCTGCTGTGATTTCATCTTCAGCGATGACGTGCAGTCGCTCGTTGGGTATCACCAGAAGGGTGTCAACGTGTTCACGCAGACGACTGATGCCCTGCTCGGCGACCCTGGATCGTCGAAGGCCCTCAAAGGCGAAGGGCCGGGTGACGATACCCACTGTAAGGGCGCCCGTTTCTTTGGCTATCTGAGCGAGGACCGGCGAGGCGCCCGTTCCGGTTCCGCCTCCCATTCCGCCGGCCACGAACACCATATCAGCGTCGCTGAGAACCTCATAGAGGTCTTCGCGACTCTCCTCAGCGGAGCGCGCGCCGAGTTCGGGGCTTCCCCCAACGCCCTGACCCTGGGTCAGTTGGTCGCCGATGCGAACCTTCAGGGGAACATCGCTTCTCACCAGGGCCTGGGAGTCGGTGTTGACGACGATATACTCGACGCCAGGCATCGGCTCACGGAACATGCGGGACACCGCGTTGGAACCTCCACCGCCGACGCCAACGACTTTGATCCGAGCGACGGCTTCCTGGTCGCCTCTATAGTTGGTCATATAGCTTGCCCCCTTCTCTGGGTTTGTGCATTTTCAGATACAGGTTCAGTTCGATATTTGGAAGATGAAGATGCCTGCTTATCTTGGGAACATCTTTTTGAAGAACCGGGACACTCCTCGGTTTGGCTGTTCTTCCGCTTCATGATTATTGGAATGATTGACATGCCCGGGCGCGCCTTGACGATCGATTGCCCAGAGCAGCAGACCTACGCTGGTGGCGAACATCGGAGAGCGCAACTCGTCGGGAATGCCTGGTACGTCGTCAGGCGAGCCTATCCGCACATGCCGGGTGATTGTTCGTCGAATCATGTCTTCGAGCCCCGGCAGGCTGGCCGAACCACCGGTTAACACTAACCGAACTTCCGACGCCTCGGTGTACCCCGACTCGGTCAGCTTGATGCGTATGAGCCTAACAAGCTCTTGCGCCCTCTCTCGCAAAAGTTGGCTCAGGTCGCGCAAGGCGACGGTTCGATTGCTGACTCGACCCGCTAACGGCAGAGACACGTCTGCAATGGCCCCCAACGAAGCCGGATCAGTTGTGCCGTGTTCGAGTTTGACGGCCTCAGCGGCTTCGTAGGTCGTGTCGTAGGTCAGGCAAATGTCGTTAGTGAACTGGAACCCGCCGATAGGCAGGGCGGCGTTGTAGAGAACCGTGCCCTGACGATAAACTACCATGTCGGTTGTGCCGCCTCCGATGTCCACCAGGGCGACTCCAGACTCCCTTTCCTCAACTGTCAGCACCGCTTCCGCGCTGGCGATTGGCTCCAACACAAGTTCGCGCACAGAGACTCCAGCCTGTCGAACGGCCTGATTGAGTTTGTCTATGAACATGGCCGCTGCGGTGACGACGTGAGTTTCGACCTTGACCTGGCTCGTGTGCATGCCCAGAGGGTTGCGGATTCCCGACTGGCCGTCGAGTATGTAGTTCCTGGGCAAAGCGTGAAGCACTTTGCGTCCCGGCTCCGCGCTGGCTGCGGCCACGGAGGTGGGAACGCGCCGAATATCCGCAGGGGTTATGACTCCACGTTTCGCGGCCCAGTCCAGCTTGTCCAGACGGTTCTCGAAATTCACGTGGGAGCCTGTGACGCCCACATATGCTTCATTGACCGTCGCTCGAGCTTGTCTTGCCGCTTGGGTCGCCGACTCCCGGATCACCGATTGTGTCGCGCTGATGTCGGTGACGATCCCCTTTTGGAGTCCCTGAGATGGCACGACGCTGTGCGACAGGACGCTAAAACGGCGTCCGCCTTCTCTGCGGGCTATGATCGTGCACACCTTAGATGTGCCGACATCAATTGCCATTATTATGTTGGGGTCCTGAATCATGCCTTATGCTCCTGATTCGGCCTCAAAATTCCCAAAAGGTTTATTTTACCTACGCTGTGGGCGTATTGGAGCGTTTCTATACAGATTATTTATCGTTCCTACGAATCATATCCGCTGAGCGATTCGCAGTTTGGCGCTTCGTGCTCGTGGATTTGATCTGATTTCCTCATCAGAGGGTGTAATCACGCGACGATTAATTAGACTGAGTGTTGGCGTATGCTCGCATACGCATATCGGCAGGCCTGGAGGGCATATGCACTCTGATGCCTCTCGACGCATGACATTCTTGACCACACGGTCTTCGAGTGAGTGGTAACTAAGCACGACCAACCGCCCGTTCGGTCTTAGAGCCTGGATAGCGGCCATCAGGCCCTTCTCCAGATTATCCAGTTCGCCGTTGACTGCGATACGCAGAGCCTGGAACGTTCTGGTCGCCGGGTGGACTCGGCTCCGTGTAGACCAATTTACCGCACGCTTCACAACGTCCGCCAACTCGGTGGTGGTGGTGATTCTGCGTCGGCTGATGATGGCTCTGGCTATCGACCGCGCCCGTGGCTCCTCTCCGTATTCTCGGATGACCGCCGCAAGCTCGCGCTCCTGGTAATGGTTAACGATATCGTAAGCGGTGAGTTCTGTTTGTGGGTCGAACCGCATGTCCAGCGCGGCTTCGTTGCGGAAACTGAATCCCCGTTCAGGGGTGTCTAGTTGGAGCGAGGATACTCCCAGGTCAAACAGGACTCCTTCGAATAGACCGCCGCCCGCGATGTGAGCAAGCTCTGAGAAGTTTGATTGCGCCAGTTCCAGTCGGTCGGTATAGTCGGCCAACCTGAGGCGCGCGAAATTCAGGGCGGTGTCATCCAGGTCGATGCCCAGAACGGAAACGTCGTCACCGGCGCGAAAAATCGCGTCTGCGTGACCGCCCTCTCCCACGTTGCAATCAATGTATGCTCCGCCGGGCGTGAGGCCCAAACCCTCTATCGCCTCGGTGGACATCACCGGGACATGGATGGGACTTATAGCAGGTTCGTTGACCTTAGTCATCTGCTCGACGGCTGCGCTGCTTGCTAGAATGTTGGGACGATCGTGCCTACTCTGAGGCGTATCTAAGGCAGCGGCTCTAGATTGTTGCCCAAACGTCGACTGTGGACGCGTTAAGCATTCACTATGGGCCGACGGTCCGACGATTGTGCGCTTCAGGATGTGATCCTCGTCTTTACATGGTAACATATCGGTTGAATTGCGAATAAATCTACTACGTAGAGGATGCCTACTAGCCGCATCCAGCGCTGGTTCATTGACTCGTTGGGGTCGAGCGCCGAGCGGACGTATTCCCACCACGGATATGAGTGTCCCAGAATGTTCCGCAACCGCGCAAGGGATATTTGGGAACTCTTCCTCGACATTTATGTATCCGATTTTGAATTGAGGGGCAGGCAGATTTTCAAGCTGGCAATTCTCACAATCAGCGACACAGGTTCCAAGGGCGAACGCGAAGACACCAGCGGCGACGCCATCAGCAAGATCATGGCGGACGCTGGCGGGTTTGAAGAAGTCGCCCGCGAGATCGTCGCCGATGAAACAGGCCTCATTGCCGGAAGGCTGACCGAGTGGTGCGACACCGGCGACATTGACCTGGTGGTGACCACAGGAGGCACAGGACTCGGCCCCCGTGATGTGACGCCAGAAGCGACACGTCAGGTTATCGACCTGGAGGTTCCCGGCATCGCCGAGGCCATGCGTATGGAGACGTTGAAGATTACCCCGTTCGCCATGCTCAGTCGATCGGTGGTCGGCGTCCGCAATGGTTGCCTGATCGTGAACCTCCCCGGCAGTCCAAAGGGTGTCACTGAAACGTTGGAAGTTGCCCTCCGAGGTATCTCGCACGCGCTCGAAATGGTCAAAGGCTGGCGCACCCATTGACGTCCAGACGTTCATTAATATTGTTGTTCGATAGGGGCGGGTTTGAAACCCGCCCTGCCTCTGTCCGGCGTTCGCCTGCATGATGCGATTTCACGTTCTGACCATATTCCCTGGGATGTTTGACAGCCCTCTATCTTTGAGCATCATCGCCCGCGCTCAGAAACAAGGACTTGTCGAGGTGAACCTTCATAACATTCGAGACTTCACCCACGACCGCCACAACACCGTCGACGACTACCCGTTCGGAGGAGGGCCGGGGATGGTTATGAAACCCGATCCCCTGTTCGAGGGTGTCGAGCATGTGCGGGAGTCCGAGTCACTGGATGAAAACGTCCCGACCGTCTTGATGACGCCCCAGGGCCGTCAATTCAACCAGCGCATCGCAGAAGATTTATCCGATTTATCCGATATGGTCATCATATGCGGCAGGTATGAGGGCGTCGACGAGCGAGTCCGCCAGAATCTGGTCACCGACGAGATCAGCATCGGAGACTACGTCCTGGGGGGAGGAGAGCTGGCGGCGATGGTGGTCATCGACGCTGTGGCCCGGCTGATTCCCGGCGTGGTCGGCTCGGCGGAGTCTCCTGCTAACGACTCTCACACCACGGGCTTGCTGCAACACCCTCTATACACTCGGCCATCGGTGTTTCGAGGCATGGAGGCTCCCGATGTCCTGTTGTCAGGCCACCATGCCGAGATAACCAAATGGCAGCGATGGGAAGCTTTGCGCCGCACGTTGGAGCGACGGCCCGACATGCTGGAATCAACAGAACTGTCACCGGACGACCGGCGATTCCTCGACGAACTGAGGGACGAACGAGAACGCGATGATTGATGCGGCTCGTTCAATATTCATCGTAGTGTTCATATTGGCCGTCTCGGCCTGCGACCCAGACTCCGATCAGACCGTCGCCACATCGGGAAACTCGGTTCCAGCCGCGCCGGTTGTTTCGGCGGAATTGGTCTCGACGGTGTCTCCTATAGAAAGTCTTTCCGACGTGGAGGCTGTTTCGGTAAGTGGCGCTCTCCGTCACAGTTAGCAGCCCTGACACCGGCTGCGACCATTATGCTGATTGGTGGGCGGTATTGTCCGAGTCAGGAGACCTTCTCTATCGCCGTTTGCTTCTCCACTCTCACGTTGATGAGCAGCCATTCACTAGCACCGGCGGCCACATGGATGCTTGGCGGGATGAGACGGTGATTGCTCGATCGCATATGAATCTCGCGAGCTATGGCGGGGTCGCGATGCGGGGAAGCCTGATCGACGGATTCAACAGCGTCATTCTGACAACCGGCTTTTGAGACGGCGCGGAGACGATTGCGCAGTTGCCGGACGGCTGCGCGTTCTAAACGTGGCGGTCCGCTATGGGACGCTCACAATGAGCATTCCCTCGGACCAATCCTCGGTCTGAGATACCATAGCGCCGGTCGGATCGAACATGTAACCGCCGCCTGGGAAGTCTTCATCCACAATGCGGCCTGACTGGGTCCGGCAGCGATGGTCAGTCCGTGCTTTCGGGCGTACTTGCCCAGCTTGGCCTTGCATTCGCCGTTCCACCAGTCGTAGCCTGATTGCCAGTTCCGCGTTGTCTGATCTCCGTCAAGTCCGGGCGCTGAGGAGTGCAAGACGACCTGCGTTCCAGCCTCGGAGTATCGACGGAACAGGTCTTCACCCTCGATGTCCGCGCAAATCGCCAACCCGAAGTTGATGCCGCCCTGACTGAATATGCAAAGTTCGTCGTCGGCAGAGTCAAGCGATAACTCTTCAGGCGCGAGATGCGTTTTGTGATAGACATGCAAAAGCTCGCCGCCGCGAATGATGCCTTGGAAAATGAATGGATTGCCTGATGGGTTGCGTTCAATGATGCCCACAACACCGGTAATCGGGTTATCATGGAACCATTGAAAGAGCAAGGAGGTAATCGTCCCAGCCAATCACCGCCTCAGGGAATTTGAGAGGGTCGATATACCCTGTCAGATGCCTTCTGGAAAACAAACGATGTCTGCCCTTGCCCCTGTCTCTGATGCTTGTGCGGAGAACTCGATGGAGCGTTGCACGTTGTGTTGTATCTCGCCTTTTTCGCAAGTCATCTGGATCAGGGCGACTTTGAATTGTTCTTTGCGGACGAGCATTGGGACAAAATCTTTTCGGTCTCTGGAACGTGAAGTGTATTCATCTGATTATATATGCGGATGATGTCGCGGTCGGCAGCGATTTTGGTAAATGCTGGACTTTTGACCCTTGAGGGTCGGACATCATGCGATCCCAGGTTTCCATCGGCCAGAACGAATCTGCTATATTATCGGCATTGTTCAAGCGAGGGGTATCTGATGAAAGGCAAGGACTTCCTGTCCATCACAGACTTGGAACCGGATGAGGTTGCGCTCATGGTTCAGCGCGCCAGGCATATCAAAGAGACCGAAACGCCTCGACCCCTAGAGGGCAAGGTGTTGGCTTTGATATTCGAAAAGCCGTCATTGCGCACCAGAGTCAGTTTCGAAGTCGGGATTCGACAGATGGGCGGCGAGTGCATCTACCTGAGCAACGCAGACATCGGTCTCGGAACACGGGAGCCAGAGATCGACGTGGCGCGAGTCCTCGACCGGCTGGTGGATGGAATCGTTGCTCGCGTGTTCTCACACCGCAGCCTCGAAATCCTCGCTGAAAATACCACAATCCCTGTCATAAATGCCCTCTCTGACCTAGCTCACCCATGCCAGGCGCTGGGGGACTTGTTGACTATCAACGAGAGCAAAGGCAACCTTGAAGGCCTCAATGTTACCTATGTTGGCGATGGCAATAACATCGCATCCAGTCTGGCGTTGGCTTGCAGTTCTGTTGGAGCGAATTTCACGATCTCCGCACCCGGCGACTACCATGTGCCATCCATCGCATGGGATGAGGCCCGACGCCGCGCCGCCCAAAAGGAGTCCCTTTTGGACTGGGTGGAAAAACCTCAAGATGCCGTCAAAAGCGCAGACGTCGTTTACACCGACGTCTGGATAAGCATGGGTGACGAAGCAGAGGCTGATGAGCGTCGTCGCGTGTTCGCCGAGTATCAGGTGAACACGGAGTTGATGGGCCTTGCAAAATCGGACGCAGTGTTCATGCACGATATGCCTGCTCACCGAGGCGAAGAGGTTTCGGACGAGATGTTCGATCACCCCAAATCGGTCGTCTTCCATCAGGCAGAGAACCGACTCCACGCTCAAAAAGCCGTCATGGCAGAGCTTTTCAGCAGGTGACGTCAGGCGTCATGAAAATTCGCGAATTGATAAGATAGCGTCAAATGCGCATCGGTAGGGGCGGGGTTCAAACCTGCCCTTACACAAGCATATGACCTGTCACCAATGACAAGGAGTCGTCGTGGCAAAGCCCGTCGTCGCAATTGTGGGTAGACCCAACGTCGGAAAATCAACAATGTTCAACCGATTGGTTGGACGTTCTGCGGCCATTGTGTCTCGGATGGCAGGCACCACTCGAGACCGTAACACCAGCGAGACCGAATGGGGCGAGCATCTTTTCATCCTAGTTGACACAGGCGGGTTGGAGATCTTCCCGGAAGATGATATGTGGCGTCAGGTCAGGGCGCAAATTGAGACTGCCATCGAGGACGCCGACGTCATAATAATGATGGTGGATGTTCGGGACGGCGTGACGCCGGACGACGTCGACGTGGCACAGCTTTTGCGACCCGTCGATCAGCCCATTATTCTGGCGGCCAACAAGGCTGACACTGCGACCGTGGGCACGACGGTTTCCGAGTTTTACGAGCTTGGCCTGGGAGACCCACACCCGATAAGTGCATACCATAACATTGGCCTGGATGACATGATGGCCGAGGTCATCAAACATTTCCCCGATGGGACTGAGTTCCCAGAGCCGGAGGCCGACCTCCGCGTCGCCATCGTGGGCAGGCCCAACGTCGGCAAGTCCCAATTGCTTAACATCATTACCGGCGAGAACCGCTCGATTGTCAGCGATGTGCCTGGCACAACTAGGGACACGGTAGACACTCTAATCGAGGTCGAAGATAAGACTGTCCTCCTCATCGACACCGCCGGCATTCGACGGCGAGGAAAGATCGGCACTGGCGTTGAGAAGTACAGCGTCATTCGATCTGTGCGGGCCATCGACCGTGCCGACGTTGCGATACTTCTTATGGACGCTTCCGAACCTGCAACTGCTCAGGACTCCCATATTGCCAGCTACATCCTCGACTCATATAAAGGCGTCGTTTTGGCAGTCAACAAATGGGACCTGGCGGGGGAGTTGAACGTCAACCGAGAGGACGTAATGGCGGTCGTCGCGGACAAATTCCGATTCGCGTCCTACGCCCCCTTGAGATTCATATCTGCGCTGACCGGTCAGGGCGTGAACCAACTTCTCGACACCGCTCTGGCTGTGCATCGACAGTGGACCAAGAGCCTCCCCAGATACGACTTGAGACGGACGGTCATGAACGCGGTGGCCGAGCATCCCCCCGTTGCTCAAAAAGGGCGGTCCCTCAGAATCTACAACGTCTCGCAGGATCAGGCAGGGCCGCCGACGTTCACCTTCTATGTCAATCATTCCGACACTCTGCATTTTTCATACCAGAGATACCTGGAAAACCGACTGCGCGAAGTGTACGATTTCCACGGCAGTCCCTTGAAAATGCGGTTCAGAAGCAGGCGTGAGTGATGTTCGATTACCTGATACTTGTCCCGATTGCGTATCTGTTGGGTTCGGTTCCCTTCGGACTGATTGCTGGCAAATTGGCAGGCAACGTGGACATCCGTGAGCACGGAAGCGGGAACATCGGCATGACCAACGTCCAGCGAACCGTGGGGACTCCGGTGGCGGTGGTTGTGCTGTTTCTGGATATGGGCAAGGCCGTGCTTGCGGTTGTGGTCGCCCGAATCTTCTTTGATTCACCGGGCGTCGATGCGGCGGCGGCTCTGGCAGTCGTGGTTGGCCACAACTGGCCGGTATTTATCCGATTCAAAGGGGGCAAAGGAATTGCTTCCGGCTGGGGTGGGTTGTTTGTTTTGTCCCCCATTGCCGGTCTTGTTGCCACGCTTGTGGGTCTACCACTGATTGCGTTTACGCGATACGTGTCGCTGGCATCAATCTCCTCTGCTGTGTTGGGGTCTCTGGCTCTCATAATATTGGCGGCCTTGGGGCACCTTCCTCTGGCCTACATCTGGTTTGGCGCTATCGGCAGCGTTTTGGTGGTTGCTCGCCACAGAGAGAACATCCAGCGTCTTCTCAGCGGCACCGAACGAAAGCTGGGCCAACAGGCTGAGGCCGCATTGTAGAATCACGCCATGCTGAGTCGAAGCGAAGCATCTGGTCGTTGAGAGAACGGTTGTGAGAATTACGACGAGATTCTTCGTCCGCGCACTTAGAATCGCGAACACTGACACCTGAAAACCTGATGCCCGAAACCTATACAACAAATGCCAACAGTCACCATCGTAGGAACCACAAGCTGGGGCACAACCCTGGGCATTATCATGGCTCGGCAGAGCGTGACGGTGCGATTGCTCGCCCGCAATGACGATGAGGCTCAAAGGCTTCAGGCTGCCCGCGAGAACGCCCAATTCGTTCCCGATGCTCCGTTTCCCGATTCGTTGAGTGTCACCGCCGACGCCAAATCTGCCTTCGAAGGCGCGGACCTGGTGGCTTTCGTGGTCCCTTCCAAAAGCCTCAGAGAGAACGCCCGAAATGTGGCGCGATATGTGAATCGAGATTCGATAGTAGTTACCGCGACAAAAGGGCTTGAGCTTGGTTCAGGAAAACGCATGAGCCAGGTGTTGGAGGAGGAGTTGGGGGAATCGTTGGCGCATGGAGTGTGCGCTCTGTCAGGCCCTAACCTAGCCCGTGAGATCGTGGCGGAAATGCCGTCGTCCACGGTCATTGCATCCTCGGATACCGAGGCTGCGACCAAAGCGCAGGCGATCATCAACTCCGCGGTGTTTCGCGTTTACACTAATGAAGACATCGTGGGCGTCGAATTCTGTGGCGCTCTCAAGAACATCATCGCCCTGGGCGCAGGGATAGTGGACGGTCTGGGTCTGGGAGACAACTCCAAGGCAGCGTTCATGACGAGGGGGTTAGCCGAGATAACTAGGCTGGGCGTCGCCGCTGGAGCCAGTCCAACAACTTTTGCGGGACTGGCTGGGATGGGAGACTTGATCGCGACCTGCTCCAGCGCTCTGAGCAGGAATCACTTCGTCGGAGAGCAGTTGGCAAAAGGACGCAACCTGACCGAGATTCGCGCAGCGATGCAGAACGTGGTCGAGGGCGTGGACACGACCCTCGCCGCAGTGGAACTAGCGGACAGGTTGGGCGTGGAAATGCCCATAGCGCGCATGACCCACAAAATTCTCTTCGATGGACTGTCGGTCCGCGACGCGATCGCCGAGTTAATGGGCCGCGACCCGACGTCCGAGTAACCTGCTTCTTGCAACTGCTAGACAGATGCCTTCCGATCAGGAACTCAAGGGTGCCGGCGGGCTTGTCTTGCGAGGTTTGGCCTACAGCTCCCACTCTCCAAGCTCGAAGCAAACGGCGGCCACAGAGGCGATGGCGGCAGTCTCGGCTCTGAGGATGCGCTGGCCTAGGCTCACAATCTGGACTCCGTGGTGTTGGGCAAGATCGGCCTCCTCGGCTGTAAATCCACCTTCAGGCCCGATTATTATTGACACTTCCGAAAACCCAAGGCCTTCGTTTCTGATCTTTGAAATTGTGTCCTTCAGACCAGAAGACCGCTCTTCCTCCCACGGCATCAGGGCGAGAGAAGGTTGACTTCGAAGGGCGTCCTCTAAACTCACGGGCGTCAGCGCCTCTGGAATCCTGGCTCGGAGGGACTGTTCTGCCGCCTCGGTGACGATGCGCCGCCACCTTTCCATGCGACTGTTCGTTCGACGCTCATCTGAGCGTCGAACGACTGTGCGTGCGGTGATGATTGGGACGAAAGTGGACACGCCAAGCTCGGTGCATTTCTGGAGAACGAAATCGAATCTGTCGCCCTTCAGCATGGCCTGATACAGGGTGATCTTGGTATCTGGCTCGCCGAGACCGCGGCTTTGTTGGATGACGTTGGCCTCAACCAATTGCGGCGACACAGTCGTCAGAACCACATCGTATTCCTGTCCTGAATTGTCGAGGAGAACAATGCTATCGCCGGGGGCCTGACGTAGCACCCGCGCGATCTGGTGGGCCTGGTCTCCAGACAGAGTTGCCTTCCCGTCAGAAATTGACTCGGGAGGCACGAAGAACCTGTGCATGGTCAGCCTCTAGCGGATCGGACCTTACGTGCCTGGGACCCAGAGAGCAGAGCGCTCTGGCTGTTGCTCGGCTTCCTTGACACTGGAGGTTTCGGCCGGAGCGTCGGTCTGTTGGTTGGGCACCCACAGCCCGGAATCCGAATCCACATCTCCCTGGGCAGCCTGTTGCTCTGGCGTCCAGATTGGAGAAGCAGGGATCGGCGGCTGGCCCTGAGCTTGAGCGTTTTGTTGGAATAGCTCCTCGAAACCCTCTGGCGGCTCGCCTGCCGGAACGTAGTTGAAGTTTCCAATGCCAACGTTCTCAACCAGACGGTTTAGAACCATACGTTGGTTGTCGCCTGGGGCAGGAACATAAGTCGGCACGCCGCCATGTCCGAACTCTATCACGCCACTGCGCGGTTGTGCATCGGCGGTGTCCAGAATATTGCGGGTCCGATTAAACAGCCTGTGAGGTCGGAAGCCTATGGCCTCCGCGAACTCTATCGCGCCGTATATTATTTCGTGGGCAAGTTCGACAGAGACGCTTATCGGAGGCTCGCCCTGATACAGACGAGGCAGGGCGTCGTTGTGGAACTGGTTTGGCTCGACGTTTACGCCAAAGAACGTGTCCTTCAGTCCAACGCAAAAAGTGTCGACCAGGAACCTGCCGAATGTGATGTTGTCGTCGGGCTGAGTGCGGGCAACGATCATCGAGGCGATGCCGTACTGTTGCCAGTCCCGCTGCACCCATGCTCCCAAAAACGGAAATTCGCGGGCGCGACGAAGCATGCTCGCCGGCCGTTCGGATGCGGACTCGTGGATTGCGCGCTGGACCAGCTTATTCTTGCGCTGGGTCCGTTTTTGAAGGGCGCGTTGCAGTTTTTTGTGCTGTTTTCGCTTCTGTTTCTTCGCCATATACTGCTGGGTCAGTTCGGGTGTCTGAGAATCAGGCTGATGCTAGCAGTGTCACCCAGTCGCCGTCAATGAACGTCTCGTCGATGGACGCTCCCACAGCGTTCAACGCTTTGGTCACGTCCTCGACGTGAGGCTCGATGATTCCCCCGGCGATGAGTTTGCCGCCGATGGCGACGGAGTCGATCAGGTGTTGGGCAAGGTCGGTCACGACTTTGGCAGAGATATTTGCGGCCACGATATCGAAACTGCGGGCCTCCGCCAGAGGGCTGGGTAACGTGCCCTGCACGATTTGAACTTTGTCTTCGATCCCGTTGATTCGGACATTCTCCTCGCCAGCCCGAGCCGCCACAGGGTCGATTTCCAGACCCAGAGCCGACGTGGCTCCCACTTTCACCGCGACCACAGAAAGGATTCCAGAACCGCAGCCTACGTCCAGGATTCGGTCTCCGGGCTTGGTGTCGCGCTCCAGAATTTCCATACAAGTGCGAGTAGTTGGGTGATGGCCGGTGCCGAACGCCATGCCGGGGTCCAGGTGTATCAAGATGTCGGACTCGGATGTCTCGACCGTCCTCCAGGTGGGGCATATGACCAGATGCCGGCCGATACGCAGGGGGTGGAAATGCTCTTTCCAGGCGTTTTGCCAGTCCTCCTCTTCGACATACTTTTCTTTGAGAGGGGAGATCGTGGCAAGATGGGCGACGAGCCGAACGCCAATGTCGATCTGGTTTCGTCGGCGTTCCGTTGTGTTGTCCACAGGCAGGTAGGTCTTGATGGTCACGAAATCAGGGACAGGCGGGGATTCGCCCTCGTCCGGATTGTAGCCTGCCTCTTGTTCGATTGCGACGCCGCCGTGACCGTATCTGTGGAAGATTTCGGACATCGGCTCTGCGTACTCGGGCGGGACGTCGACGGTTAGTTCAATCCATTTCAAATCAGCTACTCAGTGCCGAAGGCGTCTTTGACCTTGTCGAAAAAGCCCTTCTGCTCATCTTCGAGACCGCTCTCGCCCAGCATTTCGCCCAACTGTTGGAAAACGGCGCGCTGTTCGTCGTTAAGAGCCTCGGGAACATTGACTTCAACGGTGATAAACTGGTCGCCGCGCCTGGAGCCTCGAAGCTCAGGAACGCCCTTCTCCTTCAGCAAGAAGACCTCGCCTGGCTGCGTGCCAGCCGGAATCTCTAGATCCGTGTCGCCGTACAGTGTCGGGACGGGTACAGTGGCTCCCAGGGTCGCCTGGAAAACGCTGATAGGGTGGGTGTAGTGAATGTCGGTACCGTCACGAGCGAATATCTCGTGGAGGCGGACTCGAATCAGGACGTAAAGGTCGCCCGGTCGGCCACTGTTGGTCCCGGCTTCGCCTTCCCGACTGAGACGGATCTGAGTGTTGTCTTCAATTCCCGCAGGAATGGAGATCATCAGCTTGCGGTTTTTGCGCTCTCGGCCCGACCCTCGGCATTTTTTGCATGGGTTCGAAATGATGGTGCCCAAGCCCTGGCAGGTGTTGCATGTTGAAACCTGATGGAACTGTCCGAAGAACCCTTGCTGCGACCGCCTGACCTGTCCTGAGCCTTTGCAATTTGAGCAAGTGACCGGCGCAGCGCCAGATTCGCGTTTCGATCCTTGGCAACTGGAGCAGACGTCCATGCGTTGAATTTCGATCTCGTTGTCCGTGCCGAACACGGCATCCTCGAAGGAGATGTTCACGCCATATTGAAGGTCTGCGCCTCGCTTGGGCGTGTTGGCGTGGGTCTGGGTAGTCGCGCCGCCAAATCCACCGCTGAAGAACGCGTCGAAGATGTCGCCGAATCCGCCGACAGTGCCGAACCCATCGAAACCTCTGCCACCTGCCGCCCCAGCGGTGGCGGCGTGGCCGTAGCGGTCGTATGTGGCCCGCTTCTTGGCATCGGACAACACCTGGTAGGCTTCATTGACTTCTTTGAACTTGTCCTCTGCGCCCTCGTTCTTGTTGCGGTCTGGGTGGTATTCAAGCGCAAGCTTTCGGAACGCCTTTTTGATATCTTCCTCAGATGCTTCGCGGGCGATTCCGAGGACGTCGTAATAATCTTTTTTGCTAGTCGTCATGGCTCTTGTAGAGCATCCTTTACTGGCGGGACATTATGCTAAATATGCATCACGACGCGCCCACTGAATACAATATACTCTCAGGAAATTTGATAACCAACTTTGATTATATGCCGAGATCAAAGATGCCACAAGCGTGTTAACGCGTGTGGCGCCAGATATTTCGGCTTGAAACCGCTGGATTATTCATCGAGCAATAGGGTTGGATCAACCGTCTATGAGCGTGTCTAACAGCGCTATCCCGATGACGGCGGAGCCGCCCATAAGCTCAGGCTGAACGAAATCGAGCCTGTCTTCCGGAGTGTGGATTCGGGATATGTCGTCGGCCAGGAAGAAGATCACGGGAATTCCTGCCTCATTGAATGGCGCGTGGTCACTAGTGGCGTTGGGCAGGTTGACTCGTCGGCGAACTGAGATGCCCAACTCCTCGCCGATGTCGATTGCATCACCTACCAATTCCCGATCTCCGAGAGCGCCGACGGTGTCTCCGGTGCCTAGGGCGTCGAAGTTGAACATGGCGATGATGTCTTCATGTTTCTCAGGCGTCAGCGACCGGAGATGCGCGATGCTTCCACGAAGCCCTAGCTCCTCAGAGCCGAACAGCACGAACCAGATGTCGAAGGGGTAGGACTCGTCGGCGATGGCGCGGGCCACTGTCACGACCGTGGCGATGCCTGAGCCGTTGTCGTTGGCTCCTGGAACGTCCTCGACAGTGTCATAGTGGCCGCCGAGAACAACCACGTCGCCGTTGCCTGTGGTTCCAGGCTTTTCGGCGACGACGTTCTGAGAGTCAAGGACCTTTGTCTCCACTGTCACGGTTGCGGATACATCATCCAACCCCAGCAAGTCACGGATTGCGAGGCCGTCCTCTCGTGAGATTGACACCGCGGGAATCCTGGACTGATTTTCGAATACTCCACGGAAAATCCCCGCGCCGTTGTTGAATATTATGGCGGCGACCGCTCCTGCGTCGGCGACTCGGTTCACCTTTTCCTCGAAGAGGATCGTGCCGCGTTCAATTAGCGCCACTTTGCCTGCCAGTCCCTCGGCTGGGAGGTCCTCCGCGAACGCCATTCCCGCCGAGGCCAACACACCGGTCGCAGAGGCTTCGATAGACTCGGTGATGGGCAGCGTTTTGAATTCAGAAGGCACTCCAGCATCGGACGACTCCCACTCAACGCTCGAACGTTTCAATTCGACTGTGAAGGGTTGGAGGCTGGTCTCGAATCCCAACGATTCAAACTGAGATGCCAGGAACTCCGCCGCCGCCAGTTCCTGGTCGGTGCCGCTCTGCCTGGGGCTGAAGTCGGCTGTTAACTCCTCAAGAAAAGCCATTGCCTTGGCGCTTAGAACGCCGACTTCGGATTGAGGGACGCCCTGTGTCGCCAAGGGTGTCTCCGTGGCTTCCGGCACAGAAGTCGGCGGCGAAACGGGAGTCTGTGTAGGCGGCGCGACAGTCGCTTTCGGTGTCTGAGTTGGCGCCGGTTCGGTAGCAGTCGCTGGTTCCGATGTTGCTGCGGGCGCGGGCTGAATTGCGGGGCTGGGTACGGGCGGGACCGTAGCTGGGACGCTGGTGGCAATGTTTGGAGCAGTAGTGGGTTGTGCCGCAGGCTCTGCTGCCGATGTCGCAGGACTGCTGCAGGCCGCTGCGACGAATATTATCGCGAGGAGCATCAATTGCTGACGAGCGACACGTTTGGCAAGAATCAACAAGTTTTTTCCCTGTGTTGGACGACTTGGATGATGATACCGCTGCGAAGTTGGATGCGGTCAGCATATACAACGGTTGCGATGCTATGGGGGATAGGGCGCGAATACGATTCGTGCCTTACGATGGACGAGTTCCGGGTCGCGTTCCGCCTCCCAGGATGGCGGGCGCCCACCAGTTGGCGGAACTGAACAATCTCATAAGCGCCGGCACCAGCAGGGCACGGACGACCGTCGAATCGATGAGTATCGCCAACGCAACGCCGAATCCCAACGTTTTGACAATGAGAATGTCTCCCGATGCGAAGCCCGCCGACACAAGAATCAGAACCAACGCCGCGCTGGTGATTATCCGGCCCGACTTCTCCATGCCCACCGCCACCGCATGGGTGTTGTCTCCAGTGGCTTCGTACTCTTCTTTGATTCGACTGAGGAGGAAAACCTCGTAGTCCATGCTGAGACCAAACACGATGGAGAACAACAGTATCGGGACCGACGCCTCGGTGATGCCCTGGGACGTGAAGCCCAACAGGCTTTGAAAATGGCCTTGTTGAAATACGAAAACCAGCGCTCCAAAGCTGGCAAGGATGCTCAGGATGTTGAGGGCCACCGCCTTCAATGGCAGCACGACGGAGCGGAACAGAAAAAACAACGCTAGATACGTCATGACAGAGACGTAAATTATCACCTTCGGAAAGTCGGAGTACATGCGGGTTACCGTGTCCTGAAGGTCAGGCGTGACACCTGTGACGTTGGTATCAAGGTCACCCGAAGGCGGCGAGGCGCGGATGTCTCGGGCGAGATCGTGGGCCGCGTCCGACACAGGGCCGTGGTCAGGCACAACACGGATCATGCTCAACGATCGGTCATCGCTGACCAGTTCGTCGAGAGCGAACGCAACCTGTGGGCCTCCGATGGTCTCCGGCGATGACAGTGAGTACAGGAATTGGAACTCCTCCAGGGTTACATCCAGGTCGGTCGAAAGGATGCTGTCAACTCGACGGACGCGAGGGTCGGCCTCCATGCGCTGGACGAATTCGTGGATCGCCGCGATATTGTCAGGCGAAAGGGTCGAAGTTTCAGATGTGTTTACCACGATGATCTGTGCAAGCTCACCGGGACCGAACTGTTGCGCCACTATGTCCCAACCGACTCGGGACTCGGCGTCCTCCGGCAGAACCGTCGCCCACGGACTGCCCAGTTTAACGCCCAAGAACGGAGCGCCCAGAAGCAACAATCCGGCAGTGACAG
>DCAW01000092.1:8664-10532 GCA_002313895.1 Dehalococcoidia bacterium UBA1123 | reverse complement strand
ACAGCCACGGGATGCCTCATTACCCAACGGGAGAACCGGAGCCAGAACATTCTGTCTCCCGATCTCATCAGCCTGACCGAGAACCGGTTGACGCGTGTTCCAAGCGTGGCAAGCAGGGCTGGAATAAGCGTCAGCGCTACGAGGAGCGAAAACAAAATTACTGTGATGCCGCCGATGCCCAAAGACCGCAGCATCATGAACTGGAAGAACAACAGGCCAGACAGTCCGATTATCGACGTGACCGCAGAGAACACGATAGCTTTGCCCGCCGTGGCTAGCGTGTTTTGAACCGCTTCAGTGACTTCGTGACGGACCAGTTCCTCCCGGAACCGGCTCACCATCAGCAGGGAATAATCCACCGCCATGCCCAGGCCCAGGAATGAGGCAATGTTGAGGACGAATATGGACATGTCAGTGAACTGGGCCAACAGGTGTACCAGAGCCAGTGTGATGACAACACTCAAGGCTCCCATTGCCAGAGGCAAACCGGCGGCAATAACTCCGCCGAAAACGATGAGTAACGCGACGATAAGCAATGGCAGGGTGATGATCTCCGCCCGACGCAGGTCTTGCTCGCTGGCGACATTCAGGTCGGAGAAAATGGCGACTCCGCCTGTGACCCAGATGTCCAAATCGTCTCCGGGTCGCAGAGCTTCTCGTATATCGGGAACCAGGTCTGTGGCCGCGTCTATGTCAGCATCGAGCAACACGAAGGCGTAGGTGGTTCGGCCATCGGGAGCGATCATGCGGTTGTTATCGGCGCTGTTGAACGTGATGAGCCTGTCCACCTGTGGAATCTGAGAAAGCGGGGCGGTGGCGCGTTCGACGGCCTCAACATATCGAGGGTCGGAGGCGTCGAGGCTGTCGCTAGAGAAGACTAGCGTGACCGATGATTCGGGAAGCTCCAGACGTTCGGACATCAACCGTAGGGCGATACGGGACTCGGTTTCCACCTCGCCAAAACCGGACTTGAGAGATGACGTCGCCTGGAAAGCGAACGGCACGCTTACGACGAACACAGCGCACCAGAAGGCGATTATCCACCATCGGAATCGGACGACGTGAGCGCCTAGAGAGGCGAGCATTCAGTGGTCAGCAACACATTGTGGTGATCAGCCAGTTGCCAGACTCGTCTTCCGCAATCTCTAAACCGTGTCCTCAACACACAGCGTGGAATTTCGGAGATAGCTCGGAAGGAGGATGCGTAATGGTTAATGGACTCATTGGTTTGCTAGCCTGTTCATGACCGTCTTCAACAACAGACAACAGTTCATCGAAAAAAGATGGGGCCAACGCACGAATATCCTTGAAATTTATTTCATAAGTGCCATTTGCACGCCGAAGTTCAAGATTAATTGCGTCTGAAATCGACCTGGCTGAACTCCGAGAGGTTAACACGTTTTTGGGAAGCAACGCATGAATATTTACTGTTGTCATTACGTTCTCCGTCAACAGGGGATTGATGCCACAATCAACACGCCTGGGAATAGCTTAGCACGAGCTGTGCGACGCTGGAGAATCTGGGTCATGTTCATCATTCCGACTCCTGAGTGGATCAGAAGTTGACGGCCCTCAACCAACATGTCCTCTGTAACACCATATGAGCCGATACCGCGCTGACTGTCACCTGTTCCGCTGATTCGCTCATGAGTCGCGTATTCGATCGCTACCCAGTCATATGGGAACCTTCGAGCGTATTCAGGGATTCTCTCTAACGAAGTTCTTATTCCAACACCTGCATCGGCTATAGCGCAAAACTATGCTCTGCCCTGTTGTGTAATTGTCGAAATGAATCATCCTGATATGAGGCGATGGACGAATTCGCGTGCTGAGTGGCGTTGTTCGTTAATTCGCCGAATGTTTCAATT
>DCAW01000092.1:0-8306 GCA_002313895.1 Dehalococcoidia bacterium UBA1123 | reverse complement strand
CGTTCGTAAATTACATTCGTGACTTTCTCGGCGTCAAAATCGGAACTAAATTTCGTCAACGGGAGAATTATTTGATCCCGATTCGTTCGATCCAAATGTTCGCCAATGATGGAAACGTCAAACTCTTCTAAACACCGAAACAAGCCAATCGAATTTAGGTATATTGCTGCCCTCGGTTCTTCTGGAACCAAGAGTTGATAAGATGCCCCCAATTTCATAACTTGCAAGGCGAAAATCAAACACCAAAAAGTCGCTGCGGGTCGAATTGCAACGCATTGTCGAAGATCAATTGTGACCTCTTCAAACCCACATCCCGCGTCGCGTGGGTCAATATTGCGCGTGTTGCCAGTTAGCAACCCCGCCTGGCCAAACCTTTTTGATGCGGTTATTGTAAGTGTCGGCATGGCTCGAATTAAACTTGATCAGGAATGATATTGTCTACTCCAAACCGTCCATCTTCTTCTGTGTGCCGTTGCGCTGACCATTGGTTTTGGCCTTGCCATTAGGGGATGATTTGCCTTTGGCCTGAGCATCCGGGCTCTCTTCCTCGTCCAAGTTGAGGTCGCTTACAGCTTCGATAGATGACACTGCGTCCCCTGGCGCAGGTTTGAATATTGTGACGCCCTGGGTCGCGCGGCCCATGCTCCGAATTTCGGAGAGGTTGGTCCGCAGCACCTGGGCCTGCTCAGAGACGACATAAATCTCTTTGCTGTCGTCGATTATCTGAGCGTCGGCCACGACGCCCGTCTTTGTGCGGATGTTGAATGTCTTGACTCCGATGCCGCCCCTGCCCTGAGTGCGGTAATTTTCCAGCGGCGTGAGCTTACCATAACCCAGTTTGCTGATCACCAGCAGTCGAGTGTCGGGGGTTCCAACGTCCATCGATATGACTCTGTCCTTGCCTCGGAGTGTTATACCCTTGACGCCACCGGCGGCGCGCTGGCGCAGCGGAACTTCTGTTACCGGGAATCGGATCGACATGCCCTGTTCGGACACGATAATCACGTCGTCTTCTTGATCGGCCAGTCGCACCGAGACTAACTCATCTTCTGGCTTCAGGTTCATGATTATGAGTCCCGATGGCCGGATGTTGGACACAGAGTTGAGGACGACGCGCTTGATGCGTCCAGTCCGAGTCGTCAGCACCAGGTACCGATTGTCGCCGTGTTCCAGTTCATCGCCGCTTACAGCTATGACCTTGCTGATTTTCTCGGTGTCTGTGATCGCCAGCACATTCACGACAGGCACTCCCCGCGTGTTGCGGGACAGGTCAGGCCGGAGTTCATAGGCTGTGATCGATAGCACGCGGCCCTTGTTGGTGAAGAACAGCAGCTTTTGATGCGTGTCCACAACGAGGATGTGCTTCACGGCGTCGTCGTCGCGCTTGTTCATGCTGACAACACCCTTGCCCCCACGGTGCTGGTTGCGGTAGGTGCTGGCGGCTATGCGTTTGACGTACCCGCCCTGGCTGAGGGTGACTACAATCTGTTCGTGGGCCTCTAGCTCCTCACGGCTGAGGTCATGGGCGTCGCCGCTGATTTCGGTGCGGCGTTTTTCGCCGTACTTCTTTTTGATATTGTCAGTTTCTTCTTTGACCTGAGTCAGAATCTTGCTCTCGTCGGCGAGCAGTTCTTCCATGCCCTGAATCGTGGTTTGCAACGCTTGATACTCGGTCTCAAGGCGTTCCCGCTCCAAAGCGGCGAGGCGTCTTAACTGCATATCCAGGATGGCTTGGGACTGGCGTTCATCCAGTCCGAAACGGGTCATCAACTGGGCGCGGGCGGCCTCTGCGCTCTCGGAAGCTCGGATAAGGCGGATAACCTCATCCATGTTGCTTATGGCGATTCGCAGGCCGGCCAGGATGTGGGCGCGTTCGCGGGCACGCCTTAGCTCAAACTCGGTTCTGCGGCGGATGACCGACTGCCGGAAGGCGATGAACTGTTGCAACGCGACTCTGAGGGTGATCGTCCTGGGCATGCCGTCAACCAGGGCCAGCATGTTGGCCGAGAAGGACTGCTGCATTGCCGAGTGCTTGTACAGGTTGTTGAGCACGATCTGAGGCTGGACTCCGGCGCGAAGCTCCATGACCACGCGCATGCCGTCTCGGTCGGACTCGTCGCGGATTTCTGTGATGCCCTCAACGCGCTTGGTCTTGACCAGTCCCGCGATCTTCTCCACGAGGGCGGCTTTGTTGACTTGATAAGGCAGTTCGTTGACGATTATTTGCATACGATTCGAGCGTTCCATAGGCTCGATTTCGGCCTTCGCTCTCACGATGATCTGTCCCCGCCCGGTTGTGTAGGTGTTGCGGATTCCCTCGCGGCCCATGATTGTGGCGCCGGTGGGAAAATCCGGCCCTCTCACGTAGCGCATGAGCTGTTCTGAGGTCAAGTCAGGGTCGTCGATAAGCGCATTGATTGCGTTGCAGACTTCCCTCGGGTTATGAGGGGGGATGTTGGTCGCCATGCCAACGGCAATGCCGGAAGCCCCGTTAATCAGAAGGTTTGGGATTCGAGACGGCAGAACCCGAGGCTCTCTGAGCGAGCCGTCGAAATTGTCAGCGAAATCGACGGTTTCCTGGTCGATGTTAGCCAGCATTTCTTCGGCGATTGGAGAGAGCCGCGCCTCGGTGTATCGCATTGCTGCTGGCGGGTCGTTGTCAACGCTGCCGAAGTTTCCTTGGCCGTCGACCAGAGGCATCCGCAGGCTGAACGGCTGGGCCATTCGGACCATTGCGTCATAGACAGCAGAGTCACCGTGGGGATGCCATTTGCCTAGGACGTCGCCCACCAATCGGGCGCTCTTTTTGAAGCTGGAATTTGACCTCATGCTCAGGTCGTCCATGGCGAACAAAATGCGTCTCTGCACTGGTTTGAGGCCATCGCGAACATCTGGCAGCGCCCTGGATACGATGACGGACATCGAGTAATCCAGATACGAACTTCGCATCTCGTCCACAATCTGTGTGGACCTTATGAAACCATAATCGGTCTTGGTAACCATGCACGACTCCTGATGCGCTTAACATCTCAACGATGACGGACGGCGTTCGCCTGGAAGGTCAATAGTTGACCCAATTCTCAGGACGCTGAGGTCACTGGCAAGATCGGTCTGTGTTGCGAAAAATTTGGACGATTCCTTGAAGAGATGAACCGAACAAAACCGGTGTTTTGGCGCCATTCATGCAATCCATTGCATGAATGGTTGACGCTCGAAATAGATTACCAATTGTGCGAGGGTTTCACCAAAAATATCATACTATTAAACATCAACTAATTATAGCATTTTCGTAGCTAATTTTCACCTTTTTTGCGTTGTGAAAAGGCGCTCCTCGGCCCGTTCGACTAGTGACTGAAAGAGCCGATCGAAGTGGGGGGGCAATTCCATGCGGCGTTCAGGGTGAAACTGGACTCCGATGACCCAGCGATGGTTGGGGCTTTCCAACGCTTCGATCACGCCGTCTTCCAGTGAATAGGCCGACGCCATCAGCAGAGGCGACTTCTGCGCTTCACGCATGCCTTGATTGTGAATGCTGTTGACTCTCACAATCCCGCCCGAACCCACAACAGCGGCCAGTTTGCTGCCAGGAGAGATAAAAATTCGGTGGTATGCGACCTCGTCTATGTCGCCGTGCTCTGTGAGCGTTCCCATGTGCCCCTCCACGTCCACCAGCGTGCCCCCAAGCGCGACGTTCAGAAGCTGGACCCCACGACAGATGGCGTAGACAGGCATGTCGTCATTGAGGGCGGCCCTCAGAAGGCTGAACTCCATAACATCACGAGGCTCGTTGAGCCACTGTTGGCGGGTCGTCAGAGGCTCCGAGTCGTAACGAGAAGGGTGGACGTCCTCGCCACCGGTCAGCACCAGGGCGTTGGCTTTCGCCATGAACTCCTCGACGCCAACACCGTGCTCAGGGAGTAGGACCCACGGCTCTCCGTTGGAACGCTCGACTCCATCGACGTATTTCTGGGTGCGGTGGTCCAGACCGTAGGCGGTAACGGCGATGATCGGTTTATCTGAAGCGTCACTCACTGCGCGACTGCGCCTCCGTTTCGTCGACGGTGTGTAGGGTCTTACGTGGTTTTATCTGATCTCTCACAGAATCAGTGGAAGTTGGGAGCGCGTTTCTCCCGGAAGGCTAATAGAGCCTCTTTATGGGCGTCTCTGCCCTGGGATTCTCGGAATATCTTGCTCTCGTCGGCCAGAACCTTGTCGATGTCGTGTTCCAGGTAGTCCTGATGCACCAGGTGTTTGACCTTTGCCAGGTTCCAATTGGGATTGTCTGCGATAGCGCCAGCCAGTTCCACGGCCTTCTCAAGTAATTGGTTCGTTGGATAGATGTGATTGACCAGCCCGATGCGGAAGGCTTCATCCGCTGGGAGCAATTCCCCGGTTAGCATCAGTTCCAGGGTTCGTCCTAGACCGATGAGATAAACGGCGTAATGCGTCGAAGCGACCTCTGGCGTTAGGCCCACTCGCAGGAATCTGAAGGACAGGCGGGCGGTGTCCGACGCCACCCGAACGTCACAAGGTAGCGTTCGAGTCAGCCCTTCGCCGATGGAGACGCCGTTTATCGCGGCGATCACAGGCTTCGCTGTTTTTATCATATCGATCCAACTCTGAGCGGGACGCGGAACGACGTTATCGAGATTCTCGCCCTGAACGCTGGCCTCGAACCTGCTGATGTCGGCGCCTGCGCAGAAACCCCGGCCTGCGCCGGTCCAGACTATCGCGCCGATGGATTCGTCGGCGTTCCAGTCGGCGATCTGATCGCGAATTTCGTAATCCATCCGTGCGTTCATGGCGTTCAACTTGTCCGGCCGGTTCATCGTAATAATGCCGACTCGACCCTGAACCTCGGTCAAAATCTCTTCGTAACTCACTATCGCCTTTCGGGATAATTTCCGATTACCCGCCTGAGAAACTCGTCGCCCAGCGAGGCCTTTTGAAGATGTTGAGTTTGAGCCTGTGGAGGCGCAAAAAAACCTGCGCCAATCTTATCACAAAAGGCCTCAGCTTGCCCTCAGCCGTGCCTGCCTAGTAGCATGAGACCGCTTGTCGATCAACTATATGATGGAGTAATCGCGAACCGCGCGACTCCCGATTAATGTCGTCGGAGAGTAGTTACAATGAAGATAATCGATGTTAAAGCCGTATACCCGAACTATCAGCATATCCCTCCGTCCTGGCGAACCCACTTCTGGCAGATCGTTGTCAGGGTGGAGTCTGACGCCGGAGTCACGGGTTACGGCTACGGAGGTGGCGGTGTCGCGGCTGTCGATGTGGTGAATAGACACCTGGGAGAATTGCTGATTGGCCGGGAGATCAACAGTGTGGCAGATATCGCCGATGCCTGGGGTGATTTGTATTCCGAATCCTTGCCATACGGTCGAAAAGGCATAGGGGTCATGGCCCTGAGCGGCGTCGACCTCGCTCTGTGGGATTTGTTGGGCAAGGCCGAGAGCATGCCCGTGTATCAGCTTGTCGGGCAACGGAATAAAGACAAAGTTAAGGCTTACGCAACCGGTATGGACTCCGAGTGGTACAGGGAGCTTGGATTCACGGCTCACAAGTTCCCGCATCGGTGGACCGGTCAGGAATCGGACTATGACAGAGCGGTCACCCACGCGTCTCGCGCTCGCAACTTGTTCGGGCCGGATGCGATGGTGATGATCGACACTTACATGTCTTGGACGACCGATGTGACCATCGAAATGGGCAAGCGCCTGGCAGAACTTAATATCCACTGGTTCGAGGACATTCTGACGCCTGACGAACTGGATGGGCAGGCCGCATTGCGCGGAGAGGTCGGGGACACTCTCATCGCTGGAGGCGAGCACGAGTTCACCCATTACGGCTTTCAAGAAATCGCCAGGTCCGAGGCTCTGGACCTGTGGCAGCCGGACATCACTTGGTGCGGTGGCATCACAGCCGGACTGAGAATCCTAGACGTGGCACGCGAGGCTCAAACTCCAGTCGCTCCTCATCGGGGCGGCGAAGTCTGGGGATTGCATCTAATTGTGTCCTCAGACTGCATCGACCTTGCGGAGCAGAACCCTGGCAATCGGGACGCGCCGAAGGACGCTTTATGGGTCGGCCAGACTCCGGTTGTGGATGGCTACATGGAGCCATCAGACGAACCCGGTTTCGGCGTGCAGGTTAACGAGGCGATGCTTTAGACTAGGCGATGCGCCAATACATACGGGACGAGCTGAGATTGAGAAAGGAATAATCATGGCTGTGAAAATTGGCATTCACGGGGGACAACAAGACATCGAGATGGACGAGTTGAGGCGGATGTGGCGGTTTGCCGACAGCAATGGATTCGACTTCATATCTCTGTGGGACCACTTTTACGAGGCTCCTCCGATTGACGGCGATTCGCCGGTGTTTGAGGCCATTGCGGGAATGGCTGCGCTGGCCGCCGAGACCGAGAACGCTCGGATTGGATGTCATGTTCTCTGCGTGACATACCGAAATCCTGGACTTCTGGCGAACTCCATTATGACCATCGACCATATCAGTCACGGTCGCGTCGAAGTCGGTCTAGGAGCCGGATGGCAGGTTCCGGAACACATGGCCTATGGATACCCGTTCGATTCGCCCAAAGCTCGCTCAGATCGTCTTGAGGAGGGGATCGAAGCCCTCCGTATGCTATTCACTGAGGACGTCTCCAATTATTCTGGAAACTACTATCAGTTGAAAGACGCCAAGCTGTACCCTCGACCCGTTCAGGAGCGCATCCCCATCGTCGTAGGCGGGAGGGGGGAGCGCCGGACCCTTCCCACAGCAGCCCGCCTGGCAGACGGTTGGAATGTCCCTTATGCCACGGTCGACGAATTCACAAGGCTGAACGCCATCCTGGATGAGCGGTGCACGATTGAGGGCCGCGATCCCGCAACCCTCAATCGCAGCGTGAACCTCCATATGCGGATGGGAACCACAGCTGCTCAGGCCGCTCAGATTGAGCAGGAACGTGGCGCAACCGACGGAGCGGTCGTCGGCACAGCGCAGCAGGCCATCGACGCTATCAAAGCCTACGAGGAAGCGGGAGCATCGCGGGTCAGCATCGCGATCCGACCACCGATAGAGTGGGACGCCCTGCAGGCCTTCGTCGAAGAGGTCATGCCGGCCGTCCAGTGAGATGTCGAACGGGTTTAGCGAATTTGGCCCTGCTGGTTGTCTTGCTGGTAGCCGGATGCCAAGAACCAACCAGGGAGCCGTCGAACGTCGAGGCCACCATTGAGGCTAGGGTTGTCGCCACGGTCGTCGCGTTTCAGTTACGAAACCCGACTGCGACTCCGCGGCCAGCGCCAACTCCGATCCCCACTGTTACTCTGACCCCGATTCGCGTGGCGACTCCGACGCCCAGACTGATAGTTGCTCCAACCGAGATCCCGTTGCCGACGCCAACAACTGTCCCGACCGGTCTAACGCAAACCGTGTCGCATGTCGTGGGCGCTGTGGTGGCGATCAACACTCCTGCAGGCACAGGTTCCGGGTTTTTCTTTGAAGACGGTTTGGTGATGACCAATGCTCACGTCGTGAAAGGTTTCCTACGAGCCACCGTTGTCAGCAAATTCAACGGCATCAATCTTGGCATTACTGGCACCGTGATCGGCGTAGATGAAGAACTTGACATAGCGGTGATCGAAGTAAGCAAGAACCCGGAGCGACCAACGTTGAAATTTGGAGACTCCAGAACAGCGCAACTTGCCGAGGATGTTTTGGTGATCGGTTTCCCCTTGAGCAATATCCTGGGAGAAGCAATTTCCGTTTCGAAGGGGATCATATCGTCGAAGCGCAACATCGACGGGGTTGAAATGATCCAGGTTGATGCCGCGACCAACCCCGGCAACAGCGGGGGCCCGCTCCTCAATTCTCAAGGAGAGGTAATCGGGATGGTCACGTTGAAAATAGTTAATGAGGTTGCCAATCGCTTCTTTGAAGGCACTGGGATAGCGATCGCATCTAATGCCATTCAAGATCGTCTTCCATCGTTGCTGGAAGAGTAAGCCTCACAGATTCCTGGATTATGTCCGACATTTTGAAGTCTGGGACAGTCAGCAAGCCTCGGGAATTGCGTCTACATCCAGTTTTTTTGGGAGACATGAATTGCAACTCCCGCGCTTGCTCGCAAAACTCGGATGTTTCCAGAACGTATTCGACATTGAAGACTGGTTTGCCTGCGTCGATGAACGGCAAGAGCGTCTCGCATTTGTCGAACTGGAAGCACTCCTCGTTCAGCGCCCAATCGAAGTGGGCGATCAGGTCGGGTATCTGGTCCTTGTCGTTCTTGAGGCCGA
>DCAW01000125.1:44416-79333 GCA_002313895.1 Dehalococcoidia bacterium UBA1123 | reverse complement strand
GCCCTCATGCTGATATTGGCCTGCGCTGGCGCGACTCCCGCGAATCCCGGCGACTCCACTCCTGTTCGCGCTCCAACATCCGAACCCATCGAACACAGAGAAAGCGTCGCCGCCCCAATCGAGGATGTTCAAATAAATGTCGCCGAGGGCTTTCCGGTGCAGTATTTCGTCGCAATCACCATTGGCCTTCCAAACGCTTGTTACGACTTCGGAGATGCAATCGTCGAGCGGGACGGCGCGACTGTCAGAATCGCTGTCACCAATCTGGCCCCCGCAGACTCAACACAGGCGTGCGCTGAAATCTACCGCACGATCGTCGAAAACGTAGCTCTGGGTTCAGACTTCGATCCCGATATTGCGTACACTCTTGTGGTTAACGGGGAATCTTACCAACTCACGGACGGAAATTCAGGGAGCGCCCAACAGCCTTCCAATCCCGACATGACAGACGTCCCAGCGCCCATCGAGAGCGTGCAGATCAACATCACCAACCGCCAAACCGGCGAAGCCACGCTAACCATTGTTTCTGGGCTGCCCAACGGATGCGCCAAACTGGCCCAATTTGATGTCAACCAGCGCGGCGACGTGATCGCTGTGATCGTCATGAATAGCGTTCCATCGGGCGGAAACATTGCTTGCGCGTCAATCTACGGCGCCGTCAATAATCAGGCCAAGTTAAGAAGCGTCTACACTGCCTGCGAAACCTACCCGGTGGAGATCAACGGCGAAATCCAAAAGATGCAGGCAATAGACCCCGCAGTCCGATGCCGCGCTCCACAGCCCTCGCCAATTGCATCAGATCGGGAACAAGTCCCAGCCCCCATCGAAAACATACAGATATTGGCCACCAAGAGCCTTCCTCCGCAGTACACAGCGGTAATAACCGTCGGGCTTCCCAATGCCTGCTACGACTCCGGGGAGTCCGAGGTCACAAGGAACGGCACGGTAGTTTTCATTTCGGTCACCAATCTTGCCCCGGCAGACCCAAATGCCATGTGCGCTGAGATATATCGCATGGTAGTTATTCACGTGAACCTCGGCTCGGATTTTGAGCCGGGAGTGGAATTCACCGTCGACGTGAACGGCAAAACAACGCCACTCAACATCGTGGTTTCGCCTCCGTCATCTAACACCGGCGACGCAAAGTACGGGTCGCCATTCGGAATTTCTCAAGGGTCAAGCGTAAACGTTGGAAGCGAGGAGATGGAGGTGACGTTAGAGTCAATCAACGACTCCCGCTGTCCGGCCAACGTGACCTGCATATGGATGGGTCAGGCTGTGATCGTCGTCAGTGCAGCCATTCAGGGAGAAATGTTAGGCACAACTGAGATCATCCTTGAGCCACAACAGTCCACGCCCGCCACCGCAAGCCTCGGAGACTTTGTAATAACCTTTGTCTCTATCGATCCCTATCCCGGAACGGCGGGCCAGACAAAGGCGGCCCAAGTCGCAACGCTGATAGTCCAACCCAAGAAGCAAACTGGGACGTCTGGAAACGTGGACAACCAGGCAACGGCACAACTTGGAGTCGAAACTGTAAGTGGAAGCCCTCTGACTGTCCGCCTAATCGCGGACATAGTTGGCGGCGCGGATGGCGACCAGAACCTCTACTGCCAGGGCGTCACCTGGAGTTTAGGGGACGGCAATCGAATCGCGATGATGCCAGGTTGTGTCATGTCCACCAAAGGCTCAACATTCAGCAGACACTGGGAAGAGACATACACCTACGATAAACCCGGAACATACGAGGTCTCTTTCACTTATGGGCCATTGGCGCCAGCAACCGCGCAACTGACCGTAAACTGACAAATCACCCGATTTTTGGATAGTGGAGCGACATGCCTTTGGACTTCACATTGTAACGAGTCAGGTGCCACCTGCCCAGGTTCGCGGAAATCAGGGTTCCCAGCTCTGGTCCGCAGAACACGATGTTCGTCGGCGCAGCGATCAATGTGCCTTCGTAGTCCTCTGCCAGGACGTCGAGGTTGCCTGTGGGTGACAGACGATAGATGCGATCAGGTCGATAACAAGAGATGTAAAGATTCCCGTCAGTGTCGAAAGCAACGCCGTCCGGCACGGTGCCAGGCAACTCAACCACCGTCTCAACATCTCCCGAATCTCCGGAACCCAAAATCGACATTCGCACAACCCTGGGAGAATTTAGACTCATCACCACATAAAGGAACTTCCCGTCGGGCCCCAGGCACAGACCATTGGGAAAATCGACAAGTTCATCATTCCAAACCACACCAGCGCCGCCGGGAGCAATCTTGAACACCTTCCCGTTGCGAGCGTCCCAGTCGCCAGATGCGGCGACATACAGGTTCCCTTGGCTGTCAAATGCCGGATAATTTGGGAAGTGGAATGGCTCGCCAGCAGCCCCAGTTGAATACGTCGAAACAACTCCCCCCTGAGTTATGCGAACAACGCTGTGACTGCCCGTGTCGCAGGCATAGACGTTGTTGTCAGCGTCCAAGGCCATCCCCAGGATAAATCCACCCGTAACCTGGGCGAACTGTGACAACTCCCCTCTCTCAACGTCGACACGATAGACCTGCCCTGCTTCGCCGCCCGCGTAGGCGAACCCGTCCAATCCCCAAGCGACTCCTTCAGCGTGGTCAAGCCCATCTACCAGCGTCGACACATCGAGCCGATTGTTGAGAATCGCCATCATACGCCCTCCGTCATCATCAATTCTGGTTCAGGTCCACCGGTCATACCAACTCGCGAAATTCCAACCACTATCGCGCCGATCCAAAAATTCAGTCCTGAAACGAACCTGCGCCGCCGGCCCACGCGCCAAGGGCCATGTATCCGCCGTCCACAATCACATGACTGCCAGTCATGAACGATGCCGCATCGCTGGCGAGAAACATCACCAGATTCGAGATATCCTGTCCTGTTCCAATACGCCCTATCGGGTGACTCGCGCCGTAGCGGTCGAGGGTCTCCTCAATATCGCCGCCCTCCAGAGAGGCAACCGTCCTGACCATATCCGTGTCGATGGTGCCAGGACAAATTGCCAGAACCCGAATGTTCTCCGCCGCGTAATCTAGTGCCATCTGACGCGTCAATGAGAGCACGCCACCCTTGCTCGCCGCGTACGCAGGCACCAATCGCTGAGACTGAAGACCCTGAACACTGGCATTATTGATAACCACCCCGCCGCCGCGTTTCCGCATCTCGGGAATCGCGAACTTGGCCATCAGGAAATGACTTTTAAGGTTGACGCCGACAATCCTGTCCCATGTCTCTTCTGGCGTGTTTTCGACATTCAAGTAGGACGTTGGAGGTTGGATGCCAACATTGTTGAACAGGATGTCTAAGCCACCAAACTCTCCGACCGCTCGCTCCACCACAATCTGGCACTGCCTGGAGACCGACACATCCGCCTCAACGAACACCGCGTCATTGCCTTCGGCCCTGATGCGCCCTTCAATCACTTCGCCGGCGTCTCGATCGATGTCAGCCACAACAACCAGCGCGCCACGATTGGCAAATTCTTCCGCTGTGACGCCGCCTATACCCAGCGCTCCGCCCGTGACAATCACCACTTTTCCTTTGAATTCTGCCATAACTCCCTCTCCTGCCATATGGGTATCTAGCGGAGTATATTTCCAGCATTCTGTGGCGTCAACTTGCATGAAAACGAACCCATTGTTGGCATCTGGCAATCCTTGAAAATTGGCGCTTGTAGACATAAATTACCTTTTTTACACTTTTTGCATAAAAAGTTTGACAATCGGCCCATTGCGTGATAATTTTGTTGCTTGACACCGCCGAATTATTTTCAGCGGTTAACTCGCATATCAGGCACGAATTCAAGGAGAGATGCATGGCTGTGATGTTCCGAGCCTGTCCTCGGTGTGAAGGCGATCTGAATATCCGTTCCGATCATTATGGCGAGTATCAAGAATGCCTCCAGTGCGGGCATGTAGTGGATATACAGCGAAAACTGCCAGTAACATTCAAGATTCAAAAAGGAAAAATGAAACCCGGGCGAAAGCCTAAAGTGGCCTAACTCCACAACACTTTGTCACTCACCAGATACAGGCTCGGGTTTGACGCCCTGAAGCCCAGAATATATCGTATGCTGTGTGTTGGTTTAATTGACGCCGATGTGCTTAGTTTGTAAAATGGGGTTACTACTAAGGCCTGTGCCTGCCAACATACAGTAGAAATCAACAAGAGGACAGTATGAACAAGACGATGCCTCAACCGCTGACCATCACCATCACAGAGGACGCCGCCGACTACATAAAAGTCTTCTCCGAACAGGCGGGCAAACCCGGCTCGAACCTCCGCGTCGGAGTCAAGGGCGGCGGATGCTCCGGTATGACATACACGCTTGATCTGGTGGAAGAGCCGTTCGACGACGACAAAGTTATCGAAGAGCACGGGATAGAACTATATGTCGACAGAAAGTCGTACATCTTTCTCGCTGGCACCAGCCTTGAGTACTCCGGCGGACTCAATGGAAAGGGTTTCGTTTTCAACAATCCCAACGCCAAAACGACCTGTGGTTGCGGGACATCGTTCAGCGTCTAAGTCCGGTTCGACCATAATTTGACAGAATGAATCGCCGCACGAGTTAGTGCGGCGATTCTCGTTTCCGCAGGAGGCAACCCCGATGGCGCTCGCAGAATCCAAAAACTCTAGGCTCATTCAAATTAGTGAACTCGAATCTGCAACCCTTCACGCGGCTTTGATTGACCGCTCAGACGTTGGACGGCTACGGGTTTCAGGCGATGACGCCGCTGATCTTCTCAACAGGCTGTCCACCAACAATCTGGAACACCTCACGCCGACTCAGGGCATGGGAACGGTTCTCACCAACAACAAGGGCCGAATCATAGACCTGCTCTCCGTTATTCCCCTAGCAAACTCTCTTTTGATCCTCACAAGCCCTGGGCGCCAACAGCAAGTCGCCGATTGGATTGAGTTCTACACATTTGTGGAGGATGTCACATCCAACGACATCACCGATGACACCGCGATGATCGCCATCGTCGGCCCCAAATCTGCCGAGGCTGTCCAAAAGGCTCTGGGCATCGACGTAGACGATCTGGAACTCTACGCGCCCATCATGGTCGATTCCTTCGACGGAGCGTCCCTTGTGAGGACCGACCATTTCAACCTACCAACCTTCGAGTTCATTGTGAGCACAGAAAAAAAAGACAAGGCCATATCAGCGTTCGATCAGCATAACGTCGCTCAAGCGTCCAGCTCCACAGCGGAAAATCTTCGCATCTCGATGGCCGTTCCGTCTGCAACAGGCGAACTGACCGAAGACTTCAACCCACTGGAGGCAGGCCTGCGACCCCATATCAGCTTCAACAAAATCTGTTACATCGGCCAGGAGGTTGTGTCTCGTCTCAACGCTTACGAAAAAGTGCAGAAGCATCTCGTGAAGCTGGAATGGAAAACCGAAGACGCTGTTCCTGCGCCGGGAACGCCTTTGACCGTCGACGGCAAGAACGTCGGGCAGCTCACCTCCGTAGGCGATGCGGATAACGGGCTGGGATATGCTTTAGGCTACGTCAGAAAAGCCAACGTCGAAACCGGCACATCCATTTTGGCACAATCTGAAGACGGCGAGGTTGCGCTAACCGTGACCGGTCTGTCGGGCCAGGGTTAGCCTTCAAAAATCAGCCTTCAGCGTGACTCCTCCGTCCACCACAATCACCTGGCCTCGGATCATATCGGCGTCAGGAGTGCAGAGGAACGCCACCACGCGCGCGATGTCATCTACCGTCACCATACGGCCAACCGGAGTGTCACGTCCGGACTCCAACATCTGGTCTTTGGTAGGAAAGTGGTCCAACGCTCCAGTATCGACGTAACCGCCCGACACGGCGTTGACCGAGATACCCTGCGGAGCCAACTCAACGGCCAGATACCGCGTCACAGCCTCCAGCGCCGCCTTCGACGTCCCCACTGAGAAGTAAAAGGGCAGAACTCGGCGTGACCCTTCACTCGTGATATTGATGATGTGCCCGCCCGACTCCATCAGTTTTGCGGCTTCAATCGAGCACAGCCACGGACCCTTGGCGTTCACGTTCATCGTCCAGTCCCAATGCTTCGATTCCAATTCAGAAGCAGAGCGCTGGACGCCCGTAGCCGCATTATTCACCAGAATATCCAACTTGCCGAACTCCTGCTCGACCTGCTGAAACAGCTCGCGAATCTTCTCGTCGTCACCCAGATGAGCGCGGTGTCTGAGGCATCGGACTCCCAACGCGACAATCTCGTCGTGAGTCTCGGAAGCGGCCTTGTGATTGCGAAGGTAGTTGAATGCGATGTGGACGCCCCGTGAAGCAAGATCAAGCGCAACGGCCTTCCCGATGCCCCGCGATCCGCCGGTGACCAACGCAACCTTTCCTTGGAACGAAAACTCGCCGTCGACGCTCAAATAGCCATACCGCCGTCAATAGAAATAACCTGTCCGGTCAAATACTTCGCCTTTTGGCTGGCGATATATGAAACAAGATGGGCGACGTCATCAACCTCGCCGAAATGACCCTGGGGAATCCATGTCATGATGCGATCTTTGGTCTCCTGAGGAAGCACGTCGACGGTGTCGGTGCTGATGTAGCCTGGAGTAACGGTATTCACGGTGATGTTCCTCGTGGCGACCTCTTTCGCCAGAGCTTTCGTGAATCCGATGATCGCCGCTTTTGACGCCGAATAGTTCACCTGACCAATGTTTCCGCGAATGCCCACAACGGAACCAATATTGATAATCCGTCCCCAACGTCGGCGAATCATCCCTCTCAGCACTGCGCGCGTGCAGTAGAACGTGCCGTTCAGATTGGTGGAAATTACATTGTCCCAGGCTTCGTCGGACATTCGAATCAATAGGCCGTCGTCGATAATTCCTGCATTGTTCACAAGAATATCTACGCCGCCAAACGTCTTCGTAACTTGATTTATCATTTTGGCGACCTGATCCACATCGCTTACATCTCCATGGACGATGAACGATTCGACGCCCATCTTGTGCAGATTCTCTTCGACCTCTTTGGCGGCATCTTTGGAGTTATTGTAATTGACCGCAACGTTGACGCCCATCTCTCCCAGCATCAACGCCACGGCCCGGCCAATGCCCTTGGAAGAGCCTGTGACCAAAGCGTATTTTCCTTCGATATCGGACTTGCCCAAAAAATCCTCCTGGCCGCGCCGATTCAGTCCAAGCGCGGAGCAAGTTTATTGCTCTTCGAGTCGTGCGTGCACCGATTCCAAGTCCTGGTACATCTGTGACACGAAACCGGTATCCACCGCCAGCTTCGCCATTCCGATAGCCCGTTTCACAGCTTCCGCCCTGGCGGCGCCATGACCAACGACACTGACGCCGTTTACACCAAACAGAGGCCCGCCGCCGCGAGTTTCCACCTGATTACTTAACTCGAAAATCTCATCTGCGACGCTGTCCACGTCCTCGCCGGCCATCTTGCCATCGAGCCTGGTCCTGACCAGTTCAGCAGTGGCTCGCCCGATTCCCTCGGTCAATTTCATCACGATGTTTCCAACGAACCCGTCGCACACCGCCACCTCAACGCTGTTGGTCAACAGATCGTGGGCCTCGACGTTCCCGACAAAGTTCAGACCGCTTTTCCCTAGAAGCTCAGATGTCTCTCTTACCTGACGATTCCCTTTGCCAGACTCCGCGCCGACGCTCAGTAGAGCGACTCTCGGCTTCTCAATATTCCAGAAATGCTTGGCGAACACATCTCCAATGACAGCAAAACTCACCAATTGTTGAGGTCGGCAGTCCACGTTCGTCCCAAGATCGACGATCACCGTCCTGGGAGCCATGCCGATCACAGGCCCGCCCAACGCGGGGCGTTCAATCCCTTTGGCGAGGCCTAGAATCACCGCCGCCGCCGCCATCGCCCCGCCCGTGGAACCCATCGTCACAGACGCGTCTGCCTGGCCCTTCTTGACTAGGCCAGTCGATACCAGAATCGACGCTCTAGGATTCTGTCTCAGAGCCAGCGCGGGCGCGTCACCCTCTTTGATGACGCCATCAGACGGAATCACGGCGATCGGCGCCCCTTCGGTGTCGTGCTTGGCTAATTCAGCGCCGACCTGCTCAGGGTCGCCGACCAACAGAATCTGCGCATCGCCCGACTTGGCGAACTCCACAGCGCCCTTCACAATCTCTCCAGGCGCGTGGTCTCCACCCATGGCGTCAACAGCGATTCGGATGGGCCCTTTTTCTGCGGTCAAATTATTTCTCCCTATAATCGCCGCACGAGGTCAGAACTATTCGATCCTGACTCGCGCGTCGCCAGTTATTGCAGCTTCGTCGTTCGCCTTCGTGACTTGAACAGACACTGCCACTTCGGTAGCATCTTCAATCTGTCGTACCGACCTGACCGTGCCCGACGCTCGAACGGTCTCGCCAGGGAACACCGGCGCTCGAAATCGAATCTTCATCCGGCCAGACTTGTGCCAATCCTGTCCAAACGCCTGGGCCATCATCTCAGAAATAGACGCCGCGATCATCATGCCGTGGGCAATCCGACGCCCAAACTGCGAACCTGCCGCGAAGTTTGGGTCAACGTGAATCGGGTTGTGGTCTCCAGCTGCGTCGGCGTATCGGTTCACGTCATCCTGGCTGAACGTTTTTTCGACTGTCGGCAAAGTGTCTCCTTCGTTCAATCGTCATCTCCTGACAGTAGGTTTTCAGGCAGCATGATCGTGCTCTTGCCGGACATGACCTCAACCCCGTCGGCATCGCGCACAGTTGAAGTGACTACCATTATCCTCATACCGCCACGCACAGAGTTTTGCGCCAGCGTGGCTTCGCACTCCAGCGTCGATCCAACCGTTACAGCCTTTGTGAACTCGAATTCCTGCCCAACATGCAAAGTGCCGCCCGGAATCTGAAGGTCCTGAACGACGCCGCGCAGACTGAGCGCGGCCATCGACATCGGAGGGGCCAATCGTCGGCCATCACCCCTTGGCGGCAAGTCAGAAACATCCTTCACGGCGCCAAGATATTCTCCGACCATATCCTCATCCAGTTGGTAGGTATGGTGGGATACGATTTGACCCGTGGTTAGTTTAGAGTAATCGACCGCCAAAGAATGCTCCGTCGGAACTTAAAGTCTGCCCAAACCTTCGAAGATTATAGAGCCAACCCCCAGTCTAATTCAACGAGGTCACTCAGCCAGGCTCTTGGCGCCTCGCTGCATGTCAGCCTCTTCAAGAAGCCGCTCCAGCACCACATATGATGCGTCTATTTTGAAATCGAGTTGGCAGATTCCCAGCGCTCGATACAACACGCCTGTGGAGACCCTCGCTGTCACCGACTCTCCGAGTGGCGGAACCTTGACACCCAATGAGCGAGCGAGGAATCCGCCGGCGATCATCCCTTCTCGTGTCAGGTGGCACCGGGCCAGCAAATTGTCCTCATAAGATAGGGCAAGGCCGTCATCATCCTGGCTCAACAACAGCCTCAGATGCGCTCTGGGCCGGGTAATAAGGTCGTCTGAAAATTCCGTGACATACGATTGCTCATCGGGCATCACAACTCTCCACTACTGCAAATCCAAGATTGGTTGTGTATGTAGAAATTATACTCCCCTGCCCACGATATGACGATGCTTTGCCAGCGGTTGCGCGTCCGGTTCGACGGTCATAGAATACACATCATTCAAGCCCAAACAGGAGTCATCAATGGATAATATTTTCGACGAACTGGGCGTCCGGCCCGTATTGAACGCCCAGGGCAACCGAACCTTGCTCGGCGGTGGGACGCCCTCCGACACGGTAAAAACGCTCATGGACTCGATTGAGGACTACTATGTGAACATGGGCGACCTAATGGATTCGGTCGGTTCGCGAATCTCGGAGATGCTGGGCGTTGAGGGCGCGTTGGTCACATCCGGGTGCGCCGCTGCGCTGGCCTACGCAGCCGCCGCCTGCATGACCGGAGACGACGTTGACCGAATCGAGCAAATTCCTGACACCACGGGCATGCCCAACGAAATCATTATCCAGCGTCAACTCCGAATCAAATACGACCGGACCATGTCGATCCCTGGTGGCAAGCTGATAGAGATCGGCGACGAAGACCAAACGACTGTCGAGCAGCTTGAAGAGGCCATTGGCCCGAACACCGCCGCTATCCACTACCTGGCCCCAGGAGACCGCAACCCCGGCGCGCTCCCACTGGAGCAGGTCATCGACATCGGCCACAGCCACGATATCCCCATCATCGTCGACGCCGCAGGCGAGGTCTATCCCACCGATAAACTAAGCAGTTACGTCAAGTCTGGCGCAGACCTTGTGGCATATGGAGCCAAGTATTTCGGAGCCGTGAACTCTAGCGGGATTCTCACCGGACGCAAAGACCTGGTGAGCGTCGCCCGCTCCCACAGTTTCATCGGTTTCGAGGACTCCCCAGTGCGGTCATTTGGCAGGCCAATGAAAGTTGATCGGCAGGAAGTCGTCGCGGTCTACGGCGCTCTACGAGAGTGGCTCACAATGAACCACGAGGATCGCTTCGCCAGCTACGAAGTCCGAATCGACACGATGAGAAACGAACTGCCCCAATTTGAGGGCGTCACATTCTCAGACTACCCACCGGACGCCCCTGCCGAAGCCCTGATGCTCACCATCGACCCTGAGAAGGCCGGCAAATCCGCCCAAGACGTCATCGACGAACTGAAGGACGGCAACCCCAGCATCTGGGTGCGCGAGTTGCCTGAGGAGAAAAGCCTCGCCATCCGAATGCTAACCCTCAAGCAGGGTGGAGAACACGTCATAGCCCAGCGACTCCGAGAGATACTCGGTTAATTAGGGGTCAGGTTTCAGGTTTTCAGGTGTCCGGATTCGCCATTCTGAGCGGATGTGAAGAATCTGGTCGTGTCCAATCGGACGGTTATTCAACTAAAGCCAGATGCCTCGCCGCGGGTCACCAAGTCGAGGTGGCTTTTTTTGTCACGATTTAAGTCACAATAAAGTTTCGATTCTGCTCAGGCGACCGTTATACTGAACGCCACGAAATCCAACCGCAGCCACCGAACACAAAATTACTGTCCGCCGAATCCCGGAGGTAGAGATTGCTAAGCCTGGAACTCATACGCAACGATCCTGACATGGTCCGCCGCGCAATGGAGTCCAGAGGAGCGTCCGCGCCCATAGACGAACTCCTTGAGTTGGACCAACAAAGACGTTCCGCCATCGCCGAGGCAGACCAGCTTCGCGCCCGCCGAAACGTGGTCAGCCGCGAGTTGGGCCAGGCCAAAGAGCGTCCCGCCGAATTGATTGAGGAAATGCGCGGCGTCGGCTCCCGAATCCGTGAACTTGAAGACGTGATTCGAGTCGCTGACGAAGGGATCAACGCCCACCTGCTCAACATCCCGAACGTTCCTAGAGAGGACGCTCCCATCGGCCTAACCGAGGAAAGCAACGTGGTCGAGCGCACCGTTGGTGAACTGCCAACCTTCGACTTCGAGCCGTTGCCTCACTGGGAGCTTGGCCGCAATCTCGGCGCCATCGACTTCGAGCGAGGCGTAAAACTGGCGGCTTCTCGATTCTACATCCTTCAGGGCAAAGGCGCTCGGCTTCAGCGAGCGTTGACCGACTGGATGATCGACCTCCATGTCGACCAGCATGGATACCAGGAGATGTACGTGCCATTCTTGGTTAACCGGGACACCGTCACCGCAAGCGGGCACCTGCCTCACTTCCAGGAAGAGATGTACCACGACGAGGAAGACGACCTCTGGATGCTCCCAACCGCCGAGGCCGCCATAAACAGCATTCACAGGGACGAGATCATTGAGCCGGGAATCTTGCCCCTCTACTACGTCGCTCACACCCCCTGCTGGCGTCGAGAGAAATTCTCGGCAGGCCGGGACACCAGGGGCATCAAGCGCGTTCACCAGTTTGAAAAGGTCGAGATGTTCAAATTCGTCGAACCGGAAACGTCGGATGACGAACTGGAAAAGCTGGTAGCCAACGCGGAGGAAGTCGCGGCAAAGCTGGAAATGCCGTATCGAGTGCTACAGCTGTCCACAGGCGACATGTCGGCGCCGGCGGTGCGGACTTACGACATCGAAATATGGGCTCCCGGGGGCCAGGAATGGCTTGAGGTTAGCTCCTGTTCCAACTGCACCGATTACCAGGCCCGCAGAGCCAAGATTAGATACCGCCCCGAGGCCGGAGCGCGACCGCGCCTGCTCCACACCCTCAACGGTTCGGGCCTCGCGCTGCCTCGTGTCCTGATCGCCATCCTCGAAAACTATCAGCAGGCTGACGGCTCGGTCATAGTGCCCGAAATCCTCAGGCCCTACACTCACTTCGACCGCATCGAAAAGGCTGATAGCTGACGGCTTAACTCTACCCTGTAATCGGAGCGTCGAACTGTTCGCGTAAGGTAGTTTTCAAGACCTTTCCCAGCGGATTTCTCGGAAGCTCAGATGTCACGACCACCGATTCAGGCTTCTTGTAACTTGCCAGTCGCTGGCGGCAGAACTCGATCACGTCCGCTTCATCCACAACAACGCCGGCCTTTGCGACCACAATCGCCCGTACCCTCTCGCCCCAGTCCAGGTCAGGAATGCCGATAATCGCCGCCTCGTCGATGGCCGGGTGCGATTGGAGCACCTGTTCGACTTCCTCCGGCGAGATCATCTCTCCGCCCCGTTTGATGAAGTCCTTGGCTCTGCCAGACAGGAATATGTAGCCGTCTTCATCCTCGTAACCCAGGTCTCCGGTGAACAGCCAACCATTGCGAATCGTCTCAGCGGTTGCTTCCTCCATGTTCCAGTAGCCTTTCATCACGCGTCCGCCGCGGGCCACAATGTCGCCCACCTCTCCAACCGGCATCGGCTCTCCATCCTCTCCGAGAATTCGGACCTCCACATCATCAAGCGGCTTGCCGATTGAGGACAGACGTTTGAGTTTCTTCTCGACTTCTTCCTCGGTGCCGGTCAGCATGTGATCCTCGGGGGGAAGCATGGTTATTGTGGCGGCAGTCTCTGTGGCCCCAAAGGCATTTATGAAACTCGTTCCGGGGAACTCAGCGATAGCCCTCTTGATAACCTCCAAAGGCATCGAAGCGGCGCCATAAGTTATGACCTTGAGGCTGCTAAGGTCATGGGAAGAGAAATTCTCATGCTCCATCAACATCTTGAGCATGGTGGGAACCATCATGGCACGGTCGGCGCGTTCTGTCTCGACAAGCGTCATCCATTCCTCGGGCTCGAACTGGCGTTGGATGATGAGGGTGCGCCCTCCATAGATCGCCGAAATCACCGCCTGCATGCCCGCGATATGGTACAGCGGGACGGTCAGAATATTTCGTTCCTCTTCATCAGGGTCGGCCGGCATCACATTGCTGAGAATGTAGGAAGAAAAACTTTCGTGAGTCAGCATCACGCCTTTGGGAAATCCCGTCGTGCCTGCCGTGAACATCAGCACCGAAATGTCGTCATCCCCGGCTTCTGGGAACATCATCTCGTCTTCGGAAGCGGCGTCGGTGATACTTTCGTATGACAACCAGCCATCGACTTCGCCCTCTAGCGAGATGTAGTGATCGACGCACTCAACATCGCCTGAAAACGACTTCACAAGATCTTCATATCGAGGCCCAGCCAGTACCACTTTAGGCGTGGCGTCGTTAATCATATAGCTGAGTTCGTCTGCTCTGGCCCTGAAGTTCAGAGGAACGAAAATCGCGTCCAACTTTGCCGTTGCAAAGTATGCTTCCACATAGCGGTCTGTGTTAACTTCCAAGATTGCGACTCGGTCACCAGATACCACACCTGCGTCCGCTAGAGCGTTCGATAACCGGTTCGCGCGGGCCTGCATCTCCTCGAAAGTGACACGCCGGTCTTCAAATATGACTGCCGTCCGGTCAGGCACGATGGCCGCTGAAATCATGAGAAATTCGGTGGTGTTCATACTTTGCTCATTTGCTCCCTGATCCAATCTTTCCGCGGGATAGACTACCACCAATGAATCGGTAATTCCACTTCATGCGTCACCGACTGGAAATTAGCTTCGCGGTTTCTCTTCGTTCCAACCCAATTCCCTGGTCGATTGGCATGTCCAAGCCGGTCTGAATCGTTTGCTTGGCCGACGCGATGGACCTTGGGTCCAACGCGGCGAGAACTTCAGCCACCGCAAATCCTTCGTCGAGGAGGGATTTTTTGGAGACCAACCGATGCACCAAACCCACCGACAACGCGCGTTGAGCATTCATCGGAGAATTAGCTAACAGCATGTTCATGGACTCGCCCAAACCGATGTTTCGAGACAGCGTCTGTGTGCCCCCTGCCGCCGGCACGAGACTCAACGCCGCTTCGGGCATCCGGAACACCGCATCATCTGACGCAATCCTGATGTCACACAGGCAGGTGATTTCGACCCCCGAGCCGATGACGAATCCGTGAACCGCAGCGACAAGAGGTTTACGAATACTCATGAACAGGCCCCACAAGTCTCGCTCCCACCTCACGCGACGAGCCACCACCTGAGACGGCGCGGTGCCAAACTCTGACAGGTCTGCTCCAGCGCAGAATCCACGATCACCTGCCCCTGATATCAATATCACCCGAACCTCAGGATCGTCATTTGCCGCAGACAACGACAGATAAAGCTCGTCGCGCATCTGAATATTGAAAGCATTGATGGCCTTGGGCCGATTCAAAACCAGGTGGCCGACTGCCCCTAGTTTGTCATACAGAACCACATCAGAATCAGGCATAGCGTAGCGTCACTTCCCTGTGTATGTCGGGGGCCTACGCTCAAGGAACGAAGCAAGTCCCTCGGCCCGGTCGCTGGCGCTTTGCAGCAAGAAACTGAGATCGGCCTCAAGTCGCATTCCTTGCTCCAGCGTCATGTCCAGCCCCTTCATGACCGCCTCTTTGATATAGCGATTCGCAGTAGGCCCGTGACGGGCAATCGTGGAGGCCAGCTCAATCGCTCGTGAGACCACATCTTCTGGCTCCGTTACTAAATTCACCAGTCCCAGATCGAGAGCCTCGTCAGACGCCAGGATGCGAGAAGATAGAATCATCTCGGTCGCCCGACTCGTTCCAATCAAGCGTGGCAGACGCTGCGTTCCGCCATCCCAAGGAATGAATCCCTTCTCGAGGTGCGTCAACCCAAAGGACGCGGCGGTTGACGCCACACGCAAGTCACAAGCCAACGCAATCTCGAGTCCCTGGTCGATTGCGTCTCCGTTCAACGCGGCTACAACAGGTTTGTCGATCGACGCCACTGACTCACAGACCCGCAGTCGATCAAGGGCGCTTGCTTCTTGCCAGCCGCTAGCCAGCTCGCTCTCATCTGTGCCAGCGCAGAAAATGTCGCCGCTTCCCGTCAGCAACACCGCCCATACTTCGTCATCTTGCTGCGCGCTCAAACAAGCGTCGGCCAAATCGAAGGTCATGTCGACGTTAATCTCATTTCGGTGTTCGCTCCGATTGAGAGTGATAATCGCCACGCGTCCATCTCGGGTTAGGGTCACGCTGGGGTCAAAATCTGCCACAGGAACCACGCCTCGGTTTTCATGAAATCATTCATTGGTTGGATCAGTTCATGACAGCGCCCCGATTCAGCGACGCACGGTCAAGAATTGCGCGACTGCCGAAGTCTCTCGTCGATCTGCCCTCGTGTGGCTATACCTGCCACGCCCTCAGCCCCCACACAGAAACTGGCCGCGCAACTGGCGAAAATCGCCGCATCCACGGGGTCGTTGGACTCTCGGAATCTTATCAGGTACGCAGTCGCAAAGACATCCCCAGCGCCAGTCGGGTCCACCTCATCGGTTGGGAACGCTGGAACGTGACGCCAGGCTCCATCAGAGTAAACCCGGCATCCGTCACCACCATGAGTGTGAACAAGCGTGGAGCAAACCCCTGCCCACTCGTCGATCTGTGCCACAGTTGGGGAATCATCATCTGAAAAGATCGCCGCCGACACATGAGGCAGTAAAGTTGCCCCGTTCCAGACCGTCGGGGATACCTCTCCCAATTCATTCCACTTCCGCAGCCAGCCCTGAATTGACGCGACCACCAATTCTGCCCTCAGAGAGTCGAGAATCGACTCGTCCAACTCCTGCGCCATCGGCCCAAGCATAATCAGGGGGGCACCCCGCCACGCCGAAGGAATGTCTGCTCCGCGAATCTTGCCACCGACATCCTTCAGAATCTGACGGCGGCGCCCATCCTGGTAAGTGTTTATGAAGGTAGTGGTGTCAGGCGACGGCACGATGTGAATGGGTATACCTGGCATCGCGGCATACGGATCAACATCAGAGCCGCAACTGGTGACTACGACGACATTCAGCCCCAACGCCTGGGCCGTAAGCGCAGCGTAAGTAACTGCTCCGCCAATGACGTGACCGTCTGCCGTTAGGTCTTTCGCGACGTGTCCAATGGCTAACAAATCGGGAGGCATGTTGGTGTTCATATCTCTGACATCAACCGCCGGTCTTCACTTCAGTTGAACAACAACCTGACGGCTCGAACCTGAGCCTGTGCTTTCGGTGGTGACTCGGTGATGGTCAGCCAGAGCAATGTGGACGATGCGCCGTTCGTTGGGCGGCATTGGTTCGAGGGTTATTGGCCGACCGGAATCTGCGACGCGTTGTGCGACCCGTCGGGCCATGCTCATAAGAGACTGATATCGACGGTCCTGATAACCTTCCACGTCAACCAGGATGTTGACGTTAGCGTCCAATTTTTGGCTGACCAAATACTTGACCAGGAATTGGAGAGCCTTGAGCGTGTCCCCGCGGCGTCCAATCAAAAGACCCGCGTCATCGCCTTCAATCTCGAACACCGGCCCGCCCAGGTCTTCCCGTTCGACCTGAGCCAGCGTCGACACCACATCGACGCCCAAAAGGGAGATAATTTTATCGATCACTTCAGATGTCGTTTTCACAACGTCCGACGGTGTGTCGATTCGCGTCACTCTCACCCGCGCCGGCTCGCTCCCTATGCCCAGGATGCCGGCCTTCCCTCGACTAATGACGTCGATTTCGGCCTCGGCGCGATCTACGTCTAGCTCCCTTAGCCCGAGTTCTATTGCTTCTTCCACCGTTTTGGCCGTTATCACTATTTCGCGCATCTTCAGCCGTCTCCTCGACACTAGACGCCAACGCAGGGGCGACAACTACTGTATCCGTCGCCGGATCCGGCCTGCGTCCAAAGGCGAGCAGGTTCTTCAACGGGTCCCAGCCCGTTATGAAGCCCTGGATCGCCACACCAATGATATTCGAAACCACCCAGTAGACCGCCAGACCACTGGAAAAATTGAGGGTAAAGAACCCAAACATCAGCGGCATCATCCACAGCATCATCCGGTTCGTCGACGCCTGCCTAGCGTCTGCTGATGGCATCGTAGTCATTTTCTGCATGACAAACATGGACCCACCCACCAGAATCGGCATCACGAACGGCGATGGGTCAGGAAGCGCCAGGTCCATCCACAGAAAAGAGCTGTTTATCGGAATGATGCTGTGAACCTGGGGCAGCCAGCTATACAGGTTCCCCGATAATTCCACCAGGGTCTCCGGGTTGTTCGGCACAGTTTGACGAATCGCCTGAAACAGGCCGATCCATATAGGGAACTGGATGAACATCGGTCCCAGGCACCCCAACGGGTTCACGCCGTGTTCTTTGTACAACTTCATCGTCTCTTGCGAGACGCGCTGCCGGTCATTCTTGTACTTTTCTTGAAGCTGCTTCATCAGCGGTTGAAGGCCGTTCATCGCCTTGATCTGCCGGCTCTGCTTGATCGTTAATGGGACCATAACCAGCCGAACAAGCATCGTGAAAGCGATAATCGCTATTCCGAAATTACTGAAAAACACCCAGTACAACAGCAAAAGGCTGTTGACCATGGGCTGTATTATTATCGTGCTCCAGGCGTCGCCTAAAAATTCCACAGGCAGTTTACCTTGCTCCTAACACGCTTTGGCCCTATCCCTGGGGAGAGGATCGTCTTTGTCCGTTAAATAGACCCATTCTTCATCAGGGTTGCCATTGCCGCTAATGCTCAGGGCACGAATCGACTTGTCCGTTGCCGCGAAGTATATCAGGTCTCCGTCCGCTACCAACGTAGTGAATATATTCTCACCAATGCGGCAGCTATCTTTCTGGCTCCCATTGAACTCGACGAGGTGAACCTTGGAGTTGCTGCCGTCGGAAACGGGAATCGCCAGCATCCCAGAAACGATGGTGGGCGAACCGACGATCGCTCCCTCAGACTCAAATGCCCAGAGTTTTACGCCTGTGTTTGCGTCAAGCGCGTACAGATTTCCGTCCAGCGACGGCGCGAATATAGTGTTTCCCGCCGCCAACGCTTGAGTCCAGTACCATCTTTCAGATTCAGTGAATTTCCAATCAACGTCGCCCGTCTGAGCATCCAGAGCGTAGAACACGCTGTCGAACGCTCCGACATAAACCCGTCCACCCACAACCAGGGGACTAGCGACTACTGCCCCTCCGGTGTTTCTCCTCCACAATTCTGACCCATCTTCAAGGCTCACCGCGAAAACAGTCTGGCCAAGCGTGCCAAAATACACCACGCCGTCGGCGACAGTCGGAGACGACCACACGCCGCCCTCAGCTGGAAAACGCCAAACTGTGTCGCCAGATTCAGCATCTATCGCATAAACGGCGCCCTTGCCGTCATCCTGGGATTCCTCGACGGCCGTGCCAACAATCACAAGGTCATCAACCAGCGCCGGGCCACCGACTATGGGGCCGCCCATCGGTTGATTCCCCCACTTAGTTTCTTGACCCTGCAGATCAAATACATAAAGGCTTCCGTTGTAACCGCCGACATAAACTGCATCGTCCGCGACAGCAGGCTTGCCGTAAATCGCCTGGTCAACATCTTCAAGAGCCTGTAGCTCTGCTCGCCAGAGAGTCGAACCATTGATTTTATCGACGGCCAGTAGACTGCCTTCAGCGGTGCCGATAATCAGCGCGTCGTCCTTGACGACCCCAGCGGACCAACCCTCCGGAGTCGAAATGCGTGAACAGGCCACCGTTAGTAGAATCAATAAAAACGCCAGAGCAACCACATTCGCATTCTTTAGCGACCGAACCCTGACGCGGGTCATCTTCGAATTATCCAGTCAAACAATACTCATCTCGATCATCGTAATTTGCCTTGTCTGACATGCAGACAAGGTGTATAGACATTAAGGCACCGGGTCGTAACCACTGGTCCCAAAGGGGCGGCATCGACCAAGCCGTCCGAGCGCTAGCCTGATCCCTTTGCCTACTCCATGCTTGGTAATCGCTTCCTGTGCATACGCCGAGCACGTTGGCTGGTGTCGACAGCGGCCCGGCCAGTAAGGCGAGACCGCCAACTGATAGGCCCTTATCGCTCCGAGAGCCAGGGTTCTCATCTGGCGACCTCACTACGCTGGTCCAAAATTCCCGCCCGTACCATGAGTCGATTCAACGACTCCTTCAGTTCGTGGTACTTTGCGTTTGCGGCTCGGTTTCTCGCAATCAGCGTTATATCCCAGCCCTCCACCACACAAGATTCGGTCACGGCGCCCCGGAGCCGACGTTTGATCCGGTTCCGCGTCACTGCATTCCCGACACGACGCCCCACGACGAATCCATACCTGGTGCGCGGCATGCCGTTCCTTCGAGCGGCCAGCACGAGCAGGTCATCTGCCCAGCTACGGCCAACTCTTCTCACCATAGCGAAGTCGCTCGATTTCCTCAAGCGTCGTTCCCTAAGCATGCTTGGACACTAACACCTCAGATACTAATACGAGCGTGGCAACTTCGGGGATGCAAAGAACCGATTGGCTATCGCCACCGGCAAACTCGATATGTGTTGGAGGACCGTTCTTGTAATGTGACGTCACACGGTAAGTTTGTGTCGCCCTTTGAACATTCGGCGCTTCATCACATTGCGTCCATTCCTGGTGCTCATTCTAGACCTGAATCCGTGGACGCGCATGCGCCGTCGTTTTCGGGGTTGATACGTTCTTTTTGGCATTATTTATTACCTCAAATCTCCACCAATTATAGTGATTCAGAATTTTTGGTGTCAATTGGACTTTTTGCGCCAACTTCCTGGCGACTCCGTCAGTCGTTTTCCGCGCACGTTTCACGGCGTCAGATGCCTCCAGCTTCGATACCTGCCGCATCTAGTTTCGATACCAAATTGCCAATTACGATAGCGCAAACACCTTTATGGACGAATAGAAACTGTGTGACCATTCTGGAACATAAGCGATCTTGAGACTCACCCACCGGGCCGGTTCGCGCTACTCAATCTTATCGAGTGGAGTGAATTATTCTCTACGAGGAGGAAATTTGATGGCAAGCGCAGCGCTACACGATTCACGCCAAAAAGTCACCGATCACCTTGAAGCCCTCCAAGGTTACGCCCAAAAAGCCCTTGTTGATGGCGACGCTCTCTCGAGTTCGGAGGCTGCAGACAAATCCGCCCGCCTGAGCGAGTTCGTCACACTTGGAAACTCGTTCAAACTGACAGTGAAAGAGATGGTCGTCCTCATTCTCGGTGAGATATCCTATCAACCCACAGGATGCGGCTGTCACTCCTGCGCGTCTCGCTGGTCGCGAACCGCCGTCACCCCAGAGCCAAAATAATGTGAACCCCAGAGCCGATGCCGGTTTCAGGGGCTCACTCGTACATAGTTGCAGCGACTCGGGACTGTTCGAAAATTCCAGCATCCTCATCTCGTCGCTGACTGTATAATCAGAGTTGAGCCTGCTCACACTTGAGCGCTCGACATCCCGGATACTGAAACCCCGACGAACTTAGACTCGCAATGCTGGACGATCTGACCCGCACACCAAAAACCAACGAAGCGCTCCACGCGCAACCCGCGACCAGGAGCGATCAGTCCGCGCCCGCGTTTCTCCAACTCACTGACGTTCTAACCGAGCGAAGATTTGCCGTCCGCATCGACCCTGACGACTCAACTCTGGCCCTCAACAGCTTGATGGCGAAATATGTCAAGAGGTGTTCTGTTAAGGCATATCTGGTCGAGAATCGTATGACACCAGCGTCAGCAAACGCTCTTACGTCAATCCAGGAATATCTATACCACCTGTCTGACTTTGGCGCGCTGCAAGGGCCAGTCCACGGCGTCGCCTTCCGTCAGCACGATCAATTTCTGGCGAGCGAAGAACCTCCCGCAGTAGCCAGGGTCATCGCCGATGGAACGCCCATCCGCGTCATCGACATCGCCATTGACCGAAACGCCGTGGGATACGAGCTAAACTGGAAGGGTTTCCATCGCAGGAGATGGGACAAAAATCCCGCCGCGCACACCCGATTCATTCTAGAAGCGATTGAAGCCCAGAATGCGCCTGAAGAAGCGCGCCGCATCATGAACCTGGAATCACAGGCCGACAAGATTCAGTTCATCCGCGCCATCGCACAACGCATCTGGCATAGCGACTTCGAGAGCTACTCCCGGTTCAGCGGCGCAAAACTGAGATACAAGACCGGCGACGAAACGGTGGCAAACATTCAGGCTGGGCGAGGCGGCATATGCTCTGAGAAAGTCCAAGCTTTGAAGTTCCTCACCGACGCCTACGGTCTGGAATCCGAGTACATCCTGGTCGGCCCCGAAATCCCCGACCGGCCCCCAGAGGACACTTTGCGCCAGCTTCTTGAAACCTTTGACTTCTCATTCTCGAAGCGTCACATGCGGTACTGGCAACACCTGGCTGTTCTCTATCATCTGGACGACCCGCTTCTTGTCGATGCCACCAACGGCAACATTCCATTCCTGTTCGAACAAGGAACCAACGCGACGAAGTATCTGGATTACGACCAGAAAATCTCGTTGCCCGTCAAAATGGCCTTGGTCCCTGAGAACTTCTACTATCACCAGGCGTCACAACAGCTCGCGCAAGACCTGTACTACGCGATGGAACACTTCATCCCGGAAATCGACCTCGTGCAGGTGTTCGACAACGAACTAGGCCTCTACATTGACGATCAACTGCTGGTCGCGCCGATTGTTTATAAAACCGAAGCAGAATACGACGACATCAACTCCGATTATGTCCAAGCATGCGACGCCCAGGGTTTAGAATGCTCGATCACCCAGAGTTGGACGCTGGATTCGCAGCTCGGCGATGAGCTACAGCGCCGCAACCCGATCGCTGCTCAGGCGATTCAGGAATCCGAAGAGCATCTACTCGCCCGTTACCAGCATTTTGAGGGCGAGGGTCATTCAGCAGGACTCGCGGTAATCGGCCTGAGCCCCCGACAGGCATGACCTTCAGCCCGGACACTTCTAGCCTGCTCCACCGTTTGGACTCTGTTGTAAAAGCCGCGGCCAACACCGGATATTACGATAACTCGAACCCACCTATTCCACATGGCATTTCTTCACTCGACGCCTTCCAAACCATACCGCCCACACCGATTCTGGAATACCGCGCCCAAAAACTTGCCGACACCGTGACCGACCCATCGGCCATTGAATGGGTGGTCGGCCCGTACCTCGGCCAGTCCCCTCATAACGTCCCCTACGCAGAGGACTCCAGCGCCGCTGTGACACGCAATGAATTGTTCAGGCACGCGTTGAGCCAAGCCGTGACCCAAAACCCGAATGCCTCTGCAGCTGTTGTGGCGACCCACCAAACTCGATATTTCGGCGCAGAAATGGCAAGCCTCCTCGTCCGCATGGGCGTTCCCGCCCACCTTTTCGTCGACCACAATACCGTGCGGCTGGCGACGATACTCCAGGCAGTCGAACCATCCACGCTGATCGTTCTGGACCATGTGAAAGAAGAGTTGATTCCGGCGTCAGTCGAGGTTTGCGTCACAGTCCGCCAATCTCAAATTTTCGCACGGCGCCCGCAAATCGATCTTTACACCGTTGATGAGTTGGGACTGCTCGGATACTCCACAGACTGCCAAACCTACCACCTCAACCTGGTCGAATTTCACTTTGAGCGAAGCGAGACCGGCAGGTTGATAGTCACTCCGCTCTACAACCTGCTCCAACCAAAACTCAGAATCGAAACCCTGGATGAAGTTCGTTTCAAGAACCAGACACAAGCCATACTGACGCTCTTCCCTCACGGACGATGATCAAGGGCGAATCACGGCTCCAAATGTGCTACATTACATCTCTATCCTGAATCGGAGAACGCCATGCCGGACGACGCCAAAGCCCGATTGGTCTCCAAGCTGGTCCCAAACACCCCGGCGCTCGTATACGACGAATCCGAGCTTGTCGATACGGCCAGCCGAATCCGACGAATGGCCGCCGACGCGGGCTGCGATCTCGCATATGCCATGAAACCTTGCACCCTGGCATGGGCGCTGGAAACCATCGCTCCGTTCGTGACAGGGTTCGCCGCCAGCTCGCCCTTCGAGGCGCAATTGGGACGGCAAATCCTCGATGATCGCGGCGCCCTCCATTACCACTCGGTCGCGGTGACTGAGAGCGAATTTGAGCAGGTCGCAGAGTTGGCTGATTTCATGTCGCTGAACTCCATAACCCAGTTCCACGCGCGACAGCCGCAATCGAACGACCGCGTTAGCCTGGGCATGCGGGTCAACCCCGGTATCTCCTTCGTGGCGGACGAACGCTACGATCCTTGCAGGCGACACTCCAAGCTAGGAGCGCCCATAGACGCGCTTTCAACGTTCGGGAGCCGAATCCTCGATGGCCTCATGTTCCACACCAACTGCGAGTCCGACGACCTCCGCCACCTGCTGGCAACCGTCTCCAGCATGGAACGCCGCCTCACTCAAGTTATCTCCGATCTGGACTGGCTGAACCTGGGCGGCGGGTATATGTTCCGAGAAGGCACAGACACTACGCCTTTGCGCCAATCCGTCGAAATATTGAAGAGTCGTTCCAACACAAAAATCTTCATCGAGCCTGGAGCCGCTTTCGTTCGTGACGCTGGATATATCGTCAGCACAGTTCTGGACATCTTCGACAGCAACGGAGTCGACGTCGCGGTTCTTGACACCACAATCAACCACATGCCGGAGGTATTCGAGTACCAGTTCGAGCCGGAAGTCCTGGACTACCAACCAGAGGGCGAGCATCGGTACATCCTGGCCGGACGGTCGTGCCTCGCCGGGGACATTTTCGGAGACTACACATTCGATGATCCGCTCAAGATTGGAGACCGCGTGACCTTCATGGAGATGGGAGCGTACACCCAGCCAAAGGCCCACACGTTCAACGGCATCAACCTTCCCGACGTCTATGCCTACACCAAAGAGGGGAATCTCGCTCTCCTGACGTCGATGAAATACGAACATTTCGCGGCACGCAATGGAGCGCATCAACATGCGTATAGTTGAACGGAGCCTCCAAATTCCAATCCGCTGGGACCGGAACATCCTCAGCGATATCCGAGACTCGGTATCCGAACATCTAGGCGGCGACTCGATTCCTGTCCGCTTCATCGTCAGCGAATCCTCCGGGCGGTACATGTCAGTTGAGGTTGGAGTCTTGGAACCCACCAACTCCGAGACACTCCCGGCGATGCCTGACATATTCCACCTGGCGAAACGCTCATGGGAGAACACAGATTCATTCAACGTCGTGTTCATCGTCCCCACCGGCATAGGCGCTGAAATCGGAGGCCACGCTGGAGACGCCACGCCCGTCGCTCGGATGCTGGCACAGGTGTGCGACACCCTCATAACTCACCCGAACGTCGTGAACGCCTCTGACGTCAACGAGATGCCGGACAACGGGCTGTACGTCGAGGGCAGCGTGTTGAGCAGGCTGCTCATGGGAACCGTAGGCCTTCGCAGGACGCGGTCCAATCGGGTTCTGGTCGCGCTGGACGCCTTCCACGATGCGCGCTGGGTTGATTCGGCGATCAACGCCGTCAACGCCGCCCGCTCAACCTATGGACTCGAGACCCCCGGCATTGTGGTGCTGGACGAACCCCTCCGACTCATGAGCGAATACGCAGACTCCGGGCGCGCCACTGGCGAGGTGGTCGGACTGGACGGCCTCTTGAGAGCGTTCGATCAACAACGGGGCCGATTCGACGCCGTCGCGGTGGCATCCTCCGTCGAGGTTCCGATCGCCTGGCACATGGAATACTTCAGTAGCAGCGGCGAAATGGTGAACCCCTGGGGCGGAGTCGAAGCCCTGTTGACCCACGCCGCATCGTCGATATACAACGTCCCGACCGCTCACGCACCGATGATGGAATCTGACGAGGTTGCCGCTGTCGATCCCGGTGTCGTCGACCCTCGGATGGCCGCCGAGATCATCTCAATCACCTTCCTGCAATGCGTTCTCAAAGGATTGCAAAAATCCCCAAGAATGGTCACCGACCCTCAACACATGATCGCGCCTGGAACCATCACAGCCTCCGATGTTTCATGCCTGGTGATCCCCGATGGCTGTATCGGCCTTCCCACCCTGGCCGCTCTGGAACAGGGAATCCCGGTCATAGCCGTTCGAGAGAATCGCAACCTGATGCGGAACGACCTAGCCAACCTGCCGTGGAACGAAGGCCAATTGAATATCGTGGAAAATTACTGGGAAGCCGCCGGAGTGCTGGCGGCGCTCAGGGCAGGAATGTCCCCTGACTCTGTCCGGCGGCCTCTGGGACCCGTCTCCAGAATCACGCCCACCAGAGCGCAAAAATCCGATGGCTGAAACTGACCAGACTCCCCGACTAGCAGGGCCGCTAAACAGAGAAACGCTCGACAATTTGCGCTCAGTCCTCACCCTCTGCTGGAAATCTTTCGAGTTCTATCGGCTGAGATTCGAAGAATCGGGCGTTAGTCTTTTAGACATCAACGCTGATGACCCGATTACGACTCTACAAAAACTCGCCTTGATCGAGCCTGCCGATCTCGGTCACCTTTCAAGGGAGGTCGCGACAACTGCTGAAGGCATCGTCGACGTAGAGACCTCATCCGGCACAACAGGCCAACGAAAGGTCCGCTATATGACCTACGAAGACGACCAACGAGAGCACGAGTTTCTGGCAGAGCTTTGGGCCGTAGCCGGCGTCGGCCCCGAGGACCGCGTGGCGTGTCTGGACACTGACCCCGTAAACTTGATGGTGTCCATCGCCAAAGCTTTCGACCTCCTGGGAGTCGCAGAGGCTTACTGCCTGAGCGCCGGGGCGAATTTCAATCGAACGGTCCAGACCATCGAAAATCTGGCGCCAACAGTCCTGGTCAGCGTCCCGTCGATAATCGAAAGATACATGTCCAAAGCTCCGTGGACTCAATCCGATCATGGACGTCCTCCATTCTCGAAAGTAATATATATCGGTGAATCCATGCCATCGACGACCCGTCGAACCCTGGAGAACGCTGGCGTTGAGGTATTCGGCTACTACGGGGCCTCCGAGACATCCGCGTTGGGTATAGAGTGTTCGGCTCACGAAGGAATCCATGTCATCCAGTCACGAAATATCTTCGAGTTGCTTCCCAACCGAGTTGACCCGACGCTGAGGGAGGCAGTCGTAACCACACTGAACCAACGCGCCCAACCTCTGTTGCGTTATAGACTTGGGGACCAGGTGAAACTTCTTCCAGAACCATGCCCCTGTGGCATTCCCGACCCTAGATTAATCGTGCTGGGCAAACCTGACGAGTTCATATCTGTGCTGGGTTCCAAAATCGGCTATGGCTCTCTAAAAACATCCGTTTACCGTAACGCCGATGAGGTTGGACCCTTGCAAGTCGCCATTTCAAGAACCACAATCGAAGTGTTGGATTTGATATTGCCTGATACAATCAAGAGAATTGAGAAGGAAGTCTTGGAATCGGTCGTGTCGGCAGAACCAGACCTCGCGTTTTTGCTAGACAGCGGATTCCTGAAGCTGTCGGTTACATTCGTGGACCCAGGCCACTTCTTCTCTGACAGAAAATTCAAACCGATCATCGACCATCGGGGCTGACCGACCGGAACCCCCACGAGTCAAAACGCAAACAGATGCAGACAGCCCACGAAACTATGAAAGCATTGGCGAACACGATTAGAAAATCTTCCGTGTTCGGCCTCTTGTCGTCATCAGACAACCGCTCTCTCAAGTGGGCCGAGAAATGCGCTGACAGAGCGATTTCCCATGATTTCTCGCGTTTATCCGACCGTCAACTGCGTAATGAGTTTTATGCCTCCAACGAACTTGCTAGAACGCTGTCGATAGCATCCACCACAGTCAATCGACGCCTCGGAGTCTGGCAAATTTTTGAAATGAGCGCCGAGTTCGAAGATTTCGCCAGATTTCATGACATCGCCGATCAGGTCATCGAAACCGCACATTTCAGTGACTCTATAAAATACTTCACTGAGCCTGATTTTTCCGACACACCAGCGTTTGAAGAAATGCTAGGTCGGTCGCTGGATGACAACGGCCTCATCGGTCAATATCGCGCGATCGTGCGTGGCCTGGTGATCGCTGCCGAGAGGCGAAAGACCGCGTTGCCAGAACACATCTCGCTATCCGCCGATTTCTACAAAGCCATCGCCGAACTCGATGAGCGCCACAAATTGAAATTCACGCCCACTCGCCAGCAGGTCATCGCCGCCGCCCTGCTCACGCGAGGCATCATCGTCGAAATGGACGCGGGCGAAGGGAAGACGATTTCAACAGTGCTGGCGGTCCTCGCATACGCGGCACAGGGATCACGAGTCCATGTGCTGACGTCCAACGACTACCTAGCACAGAGGGACGCCGAATGGCTCGAACCAGTGTACGAATCCCTCGGAGTGTCCGTCGCCCCGGTGATCTCTCCAATGGACGAAGACGAGCGCAGAATGGCCTACGCTCGGACGGTCGTGTACAGTACTGTGCGAGAGGTCGGATTCGACTTCCTGAAAGACAATCTCAAGCTCCCGCCAGACAAACCGATACAGTTCGGCATCGAAAACGCCATCGTGGACGAAGCGGACCACGTGCTGATCGACCAGCATCGAACGCCTTTGATTATCTCCGGCAACGAGACCGCGGACATCGCCACTGTCGAAAAGTCTCACGGCGTCATCCGGCAACTCCTCGACCTCCACTCCCGCCAGGTCGCTCAGGCAGAGCAAGAGTTGAACTCGGGCGCCTGCCCAGACGACGACGCAGAGCTTGCGATGCTGTACGCCGCCAACCCTGACAACGACACGCTCAAACGCATCACCACCCAGCGCGGTGACAGCAGACAGCGATTGCTTACCGAATTGGCGGACATCGAAGACACAGCCAGCGCCCGGGATTTCGAGAATCGATACTACTACCGCGTAGACTCGCACACCAGAACCGTGCGCCTCACCGAGCGGGGAGAGGCATGTATCGACGCGAGTCTGGGAACCGCAAACTCCGACCGACGATGGGCCGCTCACAGCCAGGCTCATCAGTTTCTGAGGGCCTACACGCTGTTCACAAGAGATGTCGACTACATCGTCGATGACGATGGCGTTGTTCTCGTTGATCCCTTCAACGGCAGGCTCTTGCCTGACAACCGATATCTCCACGGACTACAGATAGCCTTGGAAGCCAAAGAGGGACTGCCGCCAACGCCGGATGCTGAAACCCTGGCGCAAATCACGATTCCCGGCCTAATGGGCAGGTACCAGCAGGTGTCAGGACTCTCTGGCACCTCAATAGAGGCGCAGGACGACTTTCTGCGAGATTATGGACTGCCCGTTGTTAGAATCGAGCCGTCCGAGCCGTCTCAACGCACCGAATTCCCGCCAGAGATTCACAACAATACCGAAGCTCAACACTCTGCGATACTCGCAGAGGTCGAGCATTGGCACTCTCTCGGCCGGCCCGTCCTGATCGGAACAACCAGCGTCGTGGAATCCGAAGACATCAGTTCTCTATTGCGCGACAACGATGTTCCGCACAATCTACTGAACGCCGTCAATTCCGAACGAGAGGCGCAGATAATCCGAGACGCGGGCGAGTTCGGGGCCGTAACCGTCGCCACAAACATGGCCGGACGCGGCACCGACATCCTCCTGAAACCTGATCTCAACCAACGCATCCTGAGAGCCGCAAAGTCGATGGTCTCAAACCAACCGCGCTCGAATTTCTCAATCGACTGTGCCACTTCGGCAGAAGCATCGTTGCTCGCTCACGAGTTGGATACGTCAGATAAGTTTGAAATCTCCCTCACCGGCGTTGCTACAGTTGAGGTTAAGCCGATGTGTTCATATCTGGCGCCAGAAAATAAGAAATCATTCGGACTGGGCCTCTGCGTCATCGGCGTTTCGCTGAACGGGTCCTCGCGCATTGATCGCCAATTAAAGGGCCGCGCCGGACGCCAAGGCGCCTTCGGCGCATCCAAGCTGATAGTGTCCTCACAAGACGACCCCATCGCCTTCAGTCGCCAGGCAAATTCGATTCGTTCGGCCAACGCGACCAACACTCGTCGAGTCCCAATATTGGTCCAATCCATCCAGTCCGAATCCGACGCCGACGAACGATGGCGTTCCGCCCTGTCCCGTGACTACTCTAGCGTCGTCGAAACCCAGACGCTGTCCTTCTATCACTGGCGGCGGGAGCTTTTGGCTTCCAACGTTTGGCGCCAATCACGTTCAGACTCGGTCGTCAGTTGGGCCATTGAGTTCATTTCCAGCGAGTTCGACTCAATATCCGAAACCGGCTACGAAACGGTGTTCGACCAGATTCAGAGCCAGTTATGGATTAACATCGGCATTGATTGCGAGTGGATGTACGGGCTAGGCAAAACTGAATTGTCAGCCCAGCTGGCTGCCACAGTCTTGGATGCTGTCGACGACATCAGTCGCCAGTTTGAATATGAAGAATTTGACCATCTCGCCAGAAACGCTCAAGTGGAAACAGCCGACAAGTTGTGGCCCCAACATCTGAATCATCTCCAGGACGTCGCCCTGAGTTGCGCCATCGCAGGCCCAACTCATCGCGCCGCTGTGGGCGAATTCATCGAACAAGCTCATTCGTCATTCCAGGCTTTTCTAGACGACGTGAACCGGGAAGTTGTTCCCAGTATTTTGGCCTTGGACACAGCCGGAGAGCGCCGGAACCAGACAGAACAACCAATCGTAATAGGCAACGAAATCCTCAGCGTGCTCGCGTAAAACACACGGGAAGAAACGGAGCGATTAGCATGAGAAGGCGTAGAAAATTTAAGCGCACAAGCATGGCGGCTCTGGGAACTGCGGCCCTTTTGGCCGGCCCAGTCGGCGCCGCGTGTAGTTCCGGCCCCACTTACGAGGACTGGGCGGCGACAGACGGCGCGGCCGGCCGCATCAATCTCGACGAAGTTCAGAAGGCGTTCAAAGACTCAGGCAGCGCAACCGAGTTTGAGAAACGGGTCAACGAAATCTACGAAGGCGACGAAATCGTCCTGATTAAAGCCAAGCAAGATGGCGATTCGACGACTCTCGAAGGTTGGGAAGACCTCAACAAGAGCAAGGAAATCGACGATCAGGACGACCTCCTGTTCACGATCGTGAAAAACAACGACAAGCACGAAATGCGGGGCCACGGATCCAATGGCTATTACCGCAGCAACTTTGGCGGTGGCAATTTTCTGTTCACCTACATGATGCTCTCGGCCATGTCCCCTCGCTACTACACGCCCATCAACCGGTACGACACCATGAACCGTAACCGGTCCAACTATCGCTCATCTTCGACCTATCGGTCCCAGGTGACGAAGAACAGCAACTACTTCTCCCGGCAAAAATCATTTGCACGCTCCGGCTACACTAACGCCGCGAAGAATACCAGCGCGTCCCGAAACTCCTACCTCTCATCTCAAAAGAGCAGCGGGGCGTTCAAGTCGAGCAGCACGGGAGTTCGCAGCAGTTGGGGCTCCAGGTCCAGCTCGGGCCGGACATCGGCCAGCTCAGGCGGATTCAGAGGCGGCGGAGGCGGCGCGAGCGTTATTGGCTTCGTCAGACCCAGCTTGCGATGACCCGTGAGGACATAACTCTCCGAATCACCTTGGGCGAGATGCCCGTGGAGGATTCGTTCTGGGTCACGACCTCAATCGACACAACCGTTACGGTCCATGATCTGCTCAGCAGCGTGTTTCCAGTTTCGGATGATGCGGCCAACGCCGTTGAAAAATCCCTTGACATCCGAGCCAATCCTGACCTGCCGGATATGTACCAGGAACTTCAAAACGTCATATCCCAGTGGAGAGAAGAGGATTCCCAACTAGAGTTCAAGACCGCCGCAGGGACCGACGTGCTCCCTGGCGATCCAGTGTCGCGACACATAACCACTTTCAATAGCCAGGAAAACACCGTCCACATTGTCTTGGAGCAGCAACTCGACGCGCTAGTTGCCTATCAACGCAACGGCGGAAATCGAGACGATTTCATCCAGTGGATGCAAGGCAGCGTGCTTATCTACTTTTTGGATAAGCACCACTATCCGCTGCCCGCCGAACCCGCAGAACACACTGCCGACTGGCGACTTCTCCCGATCGCCGATGAATTGGAAATCCTATCTTTCATCGGCCCGTCGAGAACCGAGGACACGTTCGAGATCACCAGCAAGGGACGAGGATTTATCGGCAACATGATCGCCGAAACCGAGTCCTACATCAGAAGGTTCGACGTGTTCAGCGACATCCTGCCGGGGCGTGGGTTGCAGCCCACTGTATTCGGAAATGGACAGGGATTGGACCTGCGCGTTCAAATCTTCGAGAATCAGGGAATTGACCCTTTCAGGGCCGTCTTCCTGCTCCGAATGTACGACGGAACGCTGGATCGCTGCACAGACTCATGGCGCGTGGACATCCATGAACCCCAGTTCTTCAATCGCTTGCTGGAGCCTGTGTTAGACCACAACCGAGTAGACGATGACGACCTTGATTGGGTGATCGACCAGGGGTTGGAACACATCCAAAAAACTGCGGACAACCCCAGAAGCCCGACGCGATCACGCCCGCTCAGGTCGCAGAGATTGACCGACTAACCCGCTTTAGATCGCGAAGTACAGTATCAGGCTCGCGCTCACAAGCACCGATGTCTCAATCAACGCCAAGCCCAGGTTCCGGTCAACCGCCAACTCCTGGGCCATGCTAACTTTGGGAAACAGAATCAGGTCAACAAGCGTCCTGACAACGAAGAGCAGCGCGGTCCCGATCACTGCGAACGTCAGGAACCCCGCGATACCTTCTTCCCAGGTCGTGAAGTCTCCAAAGACCGCCTTAAAGACCACTATAGAGATGGCGATAAGGTTTCCAGCAAGCGCAACCCCGACGGCAACGTTATCGCGCTCGATCTCATCGTGGACGTCATACGAAGTAGTGAACTCATAGAACAGCGTGTAGAGTATCAGCGTCAGCAATCCGAGACCCAGGAATGCGAACGACGTCTCAGGCCCGCCGCCAACACCGGCGACCGAACCCGCGATCACGATGCCGACCGAGACATAAACCGCCGCCTCGACAGCGCCAGTGCCGGCGTTGTGATCTTCGACGATTTCCTTCTCCGTGCTGAACTTGTAAAGCACCAGCTTGTCCACGATTATCCGAGCAACGTTGAGAATGATGATTCCGATCACAGTTGTGACCAGAACCTCAATAACATCCTCCCAATACTCGGTGGTGAACCCCAGATTCGAGTCTACGCTCGAAGTGAATGGCTGATATACCGCGCCAACAAACACGATAATGATGCCCAGATAGTAACCGGCGATGCTCAGCGCCAGCGCAACGTTATCATGAGTTCGCAGCTGTTCTTGAATCTTGTATGGCGTCACAAAATCCTGAACCAGCCTGGCAAAAGCGAGAAGCAATATCCCCATGCCAACATACACCAGCCCTATGGGGAATGTCTTCAACACCTCAATGAATGCGTCAATCATAGCTGTTCACCCGCCGTTCTCAGACTCATTGCCGATACACGCGCACGATATGGGAGGACAATGAAACGGAAGTGTACACTTCAAAGGGCATACCTTCCCACTTCACCACCGAAACTCCCCGTTCGTCGTCCTCGTTGCCGAAGTCCCATATCCAGAAACCTTCGCCCTCGGACGTTCCGTCTTTGTAATAATAGACCTCGTGGCTGTTGCGATAGTAGTAGTTTTCGCCCCCGAACTCCACGAAATTCTCAATAGACTTGATATCGTCCCACTGGCTCAGTGTGTCTTCTTCAATTCCGATAACTGAAAGCCCCATCGCATTGTCATGGTCGGTGACAGCAATCGGCGAATCGTCATCGTCCGACCACTCCATCGAGACCCTGCGGTCGTCATCCACCCCGATGATCTCAAACGTATTGCCGTATGCGCTCTCCAATCGGTTTTTACTCTCGACGATGAAGTAGGCATCCTCGAATGTGGGCGAGAAACCCGGAATCACGATCACGTCTCCGACCACCGCGGTGCGAATCGAATCGTCCAGTGGAGCGGTTCCGCTGCTCTTTTTTTTCTTGCCGAACATTTTTTTGAACATATCAACCTGCCCTCAAATCCGCCAGATCAGAATGCCTCAGTATTGTGGCTCTTCCAGCGGTTGATCGCCGCTTGAGCCCGAGGGCTAATCGCGTTTTGCACCTGCACGTTCAACAGCGCCGGACGCTCCAACTTGATCGCCCGCTCCAGAGCCGACGGGAGTTCTTCAAGGCTCTCCACCAATTCGCCGTGGCCGCCGAGACCCCGTACAACTTGATCATACCGTGTCGGAAGCAGGTCTGTCGCCACAGTCTTGCCGTAGACTCCCATCTGAATCTGCCGGTCAATTCCCCAGGCCGAGTCATTTCCCATGATTCCGACCACTGGCAGATTGTGTCTCACGGCAGTGTCGAACTCCATGCCATTGAAGCCGAAGGCGCCATCCCCAGTGAACGCGAACACTCGACTATCAGGATACGCCACTTTCGCCGCGATCGCGGTTGGCAGCGACGAACCCAGCATGCCCAGAGTCGAAACGTACCACCAGCGATGAGGAGCCAATGCAGGCAGATATGCTCTGCCGAAGTGACAGAAATCGCCGCCATCGAAAGTCAGGAAATCGTCGGGTCCAAGATGGCGTCTGACCTCTTTAAACACCTGCATCGCGTGCATTCGATCATCGCCTTCTCCCAGCGAATTAAGAGTTTCTTCCTGCGCTGGACGCGCTAACTGAAGCTTTTTGAGTCAGGGCAGGTCGGACCAAGAATGTTTCGCTGCCTCGTCAGCCAATTGCTGGGCGACAGCAGAAATATCCCCAACGATCCCCACCCCAACCCCACGATTGCGCCCAATCTCGGCCTCTGACGGATCAATCTGAATTACAGTGGCTTCAAGAGACACTACCGGCGCCATCTCGTAGCCTACGATCAGGTCTTGCTTGCGGCCCAACAGCACGACAACGTCGGCCTCTCTCAACAGTTTCGCCGCTTGATTCAGGCCGCTGTCGAAAAATCCGTAACAGTATGGATGAGCATCGGAGACCAACCCGCGCGCATCCCCTTCGGTCATCAAAGGCACGCGGGTGGTCTCAATAAGATTCTCTAGCGCTTCGCCCGATTGGGAGTACGCCCCCGCGATTCCCACGATAATCAGGGGCTTGCTCGCCCCCCTTCAGAATCTCGACAACCGCCCTCACCTGTTCATCTGACGCCACCACCGGGGCCGTGGATCGGTATTCAGAAGACGGATAGAAATTGACGTCATCCAGCGATATTTCCTGCTGCTGCACGTCCACCGGAATGGTCAGATGCACCGGCCCGCGCCTCCCAGAGTACGCGACCCTTGCCGCGTGGGCCACCATATCGGGTATCCGATTTGCGCTCGTGACCATCCACGCCCCTTTGGTGGTGGGAAGGGCCATGTCAACCTGGTCGATCTCCTGCATAGCGCCCCGGCCAAGCTCGTTAAGCTCTGCGCTGCCGCTGATCGAGAGAAGCGGACTGCCGGAGTGCATGGCATTGGCGAGACCAGGAATCGCGTTAGCAAAACCTGGAGTCGTGTACATCGCAACCCCAGGCCCGCCGGTGAGGCGTCCCCA
>DCAW01000125.1:42932-44101 GCA_002313895.1 Dehalococcoidia bacterium UBA1123 | reverse complement strand
TCCCCATCTCCGAAATTATCGAAATATGACTCCGCCATTGTGTGTTGGCGGCGCCTGACATTGTATTATCGGAGAACCAAGTGTCAAGCAAACTGGCCGAGATTGCGGAGCTACGGTAAAGTCAGCTTGGAAATAGTGTCGTCTCCGGTGTTTGTCACTCATAGCGATGCGCCGTCGTAAGCGACGCTCGCTGGGCCAGACCCCACGGGATATGTTCCAATGGTAACGCCGTCGAGTTGCTTGCGCGATACCGTGCCGTGGCCGCTTTTGGCGATCCAGACACGCTCTCCGTCGACGGTCAAAGTGAGCGGCAGTTCGCCGAGTCGGTCCAGTATGAAATCGAAAGCCAGCATAACGACCGGAAACTTCCCTAAGTCTGCCCCATCTGGGCCAACCTTGCTTAAGGTATTCTCTCTCCAGTTGGCGACCCAGATGTTCTCGCCGTCGCTGGTGAATGCGATGAGCACGTCGTAGACGCCGACGACGTCGCCATCCACGCTTATCTTCGTGACCGTGTCTGCGTGGACATTGGCCCCGCATGGATACTCACCATCGGAAAACATATCGATCGCGGCGGACCCCGGAGCGATAATTGCCACGGGCTGCCAGTCTTTGTTCAATACCGTCGCGACGTGTGTTGTGTTTGACGCGACCCAGACCTTCTCGCCGTCGAACACGATAGCCTTGGGAATCTCGCCCGCTTAAAAGCTCCTAACAGTGTCCCACCCAGACCAACCTTGTTTACAGACGCTTCGTTTCGGTTGGTTGTCCAATTAAATTCACCATCGAACACCATCGCGTTAGGCTCTTCGCCGACCGGGAATACGCCCAATTGTTCGCTCTCGCGATTCAACTTGGTCAGAGTCCCACCCCGCGCGTTCGCAACCCAACCCGAGTCATCAGTCAACAACACCGGGACTGGAGCATCGGCTTGTTTAAGGTGGTGGTGGCGAGACGCTCCAGAGGGTTATAGAAAAAAGTGGGGACTCGGATGGTGGCGGCGACGAATTGGATCGGCGTGTTTTTTTAAAGGAGACGCGCTGGATCGGTCCGGTCCCACTAGAGGATCGATGAAGAGGTAGGCGACTACTGAGCTAAGATCATTCCACCTCAGCCACTCTGGTGTGGTTTGCACAACCTCACGCTGGGTGGTTGCGGCTCAGCTTGGC